>CAZBJD010000015.1:0-27861 GCA_964492155.1 uncultured Eubacteriales bacterium | reverse complement strand
ATTCTCGAAAACGAAGATAAACTTCACGAACTTGCAAAATATTTGTACGAAAATGGAACTATTACGGGCGAGGAATTTATGAGCATTTTAAACGCTGAATAACAATTCATAAGAAAACGTTGGGTAGGATAAATACCTTACCGCAGATTTTCTTTCTCAAAAGCCATCTGAAACAGCGTGTCATTTGGCTCATAATTGTTTTCCTCCAATTACCATTGGCAGATATGCCGTATGGGAGAGACACAACTTATGCTATTTTTCAATAACTGTACCTATTTCTCTCAATCGGCTTTTTTCATAAACATCCTTTTGAGAAGCACGCCTTGACAGGATTTTTTAGAATAAAAATTGCAACACTTTGGTAAAAATTATAAAGTTTTGTCCTTATTTTATAATTAATAAATTCTATAATTTACAAGTTATCGCTCGTACTAAAAAAGCAACTCATCAGAGTTGCTTTACAATTTTCAATAATTCTTCTTCTTTTTTATCAAGGTCTGCTACCAGTTTGAACTGATTTCTTGCACGGTCGATATTATGTTCAGGTCTGTGAATTTTAAAGTATGTATCACCTTCCAGATAGTCAGTTAAAAATCTGATTCCGCATTCGTATGTTAAAAGCTTAACTGAGAACGGTAAAAGTTCCTTTTCCATTTCTGTCATTGAATTCATAGTTTCTGAACAAAAACCTTTCGCGAACGCTTCAAATGCACCATTATCAAAGTTAACCTTACTTAAATCGGTTTCATCTTCTGCACCGGTCGAACCGCCCATACGGAGAGCATCGCCAAAGTCATAAAGGATACTTCCCGGCATAACGGTGTCAAGGTCGATAACACAAATGGCCTTGCCCGTTTTATCATCAAACAAAATATTGTTGATTTTTGTATCGTTATGAGTAACTCTAAGCAGAATATCACCGCTTGCAATACCATCTGTTACTTTGCTCGCTTCTTTTGCGTGTTCCAAAGCAAAATCAATCTCTCTCTGAACTGAAGCAGCTCTTCCCATCTTATCTTCTTTAACCGCTTTTAAGAGATTGTCTACTCTTGAAGGTGTGTAATGAAAATTCGGAATAGTTTCATAAAGCTGATCTGCAGGAAAATCTGAGAGCATTTTCTGAAAGTGACCGAAACCAACACCGGCATTATAAAGGTCCTCATAAGATTTGCTTGTTTCGATAGTTATAGTATTTTTGACAAACTCATAGGCTCTGAAGACATTGTCATCATCAACTTTGTAATGATTTTTGCCAGACCTTGTTTTGATAACCCTCATAGTTTCGCGGGTTGGATCGCCACCCTCTGCTACGATTTTTTCACGTAAAAATTCTGTAACCTTTTCAATATTATCCATCAATTTTTCGGGATTTTTGAAAATGTTAGTGTTAATTCTCTGCAATATGTACTTCTTTGAGTTAGTGAGATATGTATCATTGATGTGCCCGTTGCCGTATCTGTCAATTTCTGTTTCCAAATTAAACTCTTTTAAAATATCGTTTAATTCAATAGACATTTAAACACCCCGTTTTTAAAATTTAAACCTTATTTTATCATACTTAAAAATAAAAGCAAGTGCAAAAAAAAATTACATCTTTATTCTATAATAAATATAGCCAAAAACATAATCGCACATACTTCAACTACTGAATTATATCACAATTTTAAAATAAAGTCAATCATTATTTTTCCGCAAGTATGCCCAAATCTAATTATAATACTTTTTTCTGTATTCCCCCGGAGTCATTCCTGTGATTTTTTTAAACACGCGACACATGGTTTTTGCTTCACTAAGCCCTACCATGACCGCAATCTCATCAAGACTCTTGTCTTTTTCCGAAAGAAGATATATTGCATTCTTTACACGAATACTGTTAAGAAACGAATGAAAACTTATGCCCATATCATTTTTGAATATCTTACAGAAATTACTTTTTCCATAACCGCATACTGCTGCCGCCTCATCAACGGTAACAGGTTCGCTGTAATGATGATATGCAAGTTCAAGTGCTTTTTCAACAGAAGACTTTGTATTAAAGTTTAAATAAACCTCTTTACGCTCTCCATCATCGAAATCTTTCAAAATATATGCACACAACTTGTATATGTTTCCGATAAGAAGAAGTTCAGATATTCTGTTTTTCTCCTCGCATTGTAAAAACATTTCATCCAGCAATAAACATATCCGGTCATTATTTTTCAAAGAATACATTTTTCCCGTTATGCCGGCGGAAACAAAATCATGGAAACGTTCACCGAGGAAAACGGGACCTATCTCAACAACAAGACCTTCGTTTTCAGGCTCCGTTTTTACACCACGATGAGAAATCATACTTCCTATCACAAGTGCGTCTCCGTCATTGAGCCTGTATAGTTTTTCATCTGCAAATATTTCAGCATAACCTTTTCTGCAATATATAATTTCAATTTCATGGTGAATATTTGCGAAAAACTCGGAAATTTTTGATATTCTCGCAACATAAGAAGCGTTGTCCGTAAGAATCGGTTGATAAAGCATATACGTCACCTTTTAAACATTTTTTCTAATTCTATTACAATTTTCGGCAAATGTCAATAAGATGTGAATTTTTGTGTGTTACTTTGGACAAAACAAGGTAGACTTTTGGTAGTCCGCGTGTTACAATCAAGACAAAAACAGGTGACCACACCTTGAAACAACAAAGGAGATTTGCTATGATATCATTCAAAATTCCCAAAAACTTTCTTCTTGGAACCGGGTCCTCCTGCTACCAGGTAGAGGGTTCGCCATATACCGACGGCAAATCGGAAAATATATGGGACTGGGCAACAAGACTGTTCCCGGAAAAATATAAGAACACAAAAACAGAGCCTACTTCCGCTTTTTATAAGCATTTCCGTGAAGATGTTGCAGAAATGAAGGCACAGGGACTTAAAACTTTCCGCTTTTCAATTTCATGGACACGAATTTTCCCCGAAAAAGACGGAGATGTAAATCAGAAAGGTATTGATTTTTACAACGAGCTTATCGACCTGCTTCTCGAAAACGGAATTGAACCTTTTGTTGACATTTATCATTGGGATTTACCCGCTTATCTTATGGACATCGGCGGTTTTTCCAGCCGAGAAATCATTCACTATTTCACAAAGTTTGCAAAGGTATGCTTTGAAAACTTTGGTGACAGAGTAAAGCTCTGGAGCACAATGAACGAACCCAGTGTTTTTTGTATTTCTGCATTTACAAATGGCAACTGGCCGCCTTATGAAAAAGACTTCAAAAAAGCTCTTGCCGCAGCTCACAACGCACTTATCTGCCATTACCGTACCGTAAAAATGTATCGTGAAATGAAGTTTCAGGGAAAAATCGGTGCCGTTATAGCTATAACTCCCATATACCCCCAAGACCCCGGGGGCAACGACCTTCTCGGAGCAACCTTCTCTATGGAACAAGGCACTCTATGGTGGCTCGACCCTATGTTCCTCGGAAAATATCCGGAAAATATTCTTCGTGAATGTCCTGCATATTCTGAGGCTATGCCCGAAGGTTATGCCGAAGAACTTGCATATGAATTTGTTCCAATGGATATCATAGGATTAAATTATTATACACCGGGATTTGCAAAATATGAGGAAGATTCCCCTTCAAAGTGCAACTGGGTAGAAAACTACTATGTTGTTGAGGAACAACGTTTTGCAAACTATCCTGTAGGTCTTTATGATGCGTTGATATATGTTAAAAAACGCTACAACAATCCTGAAATTTATATTACCGAAAACGGACTTGGACTTCTTGACAGCGGTAATAAAGAAGAAATGCTTAACGACGATATCCGCATTTCATATCTCCGTGAACATCTGCGTATGGTTGTCCGCTGCATAGAAGCAGGCGTAGATATCAGAGGATATTATTACTGGTCAAATTTTGACAGTTTTGAAAACACTGCAGGATACACTTACCGTTTCGGGCTTAACTATATAGATTTTGAAACCGGTGAGCGTACACGAAAAAAGAGCTGGTACTATTATCAAAAAATAATAAAAGACGGATATGTGGACTAACAGAGATTTTTTCATACATAAAGAAAAGCAAGACCTGTTGAAAAAGCAGGTCTTGTTTTTTGATTAATCGTCTAATTCAACTTCCCATTTAAGGATTGTTCCGTCTGTTGCTCTAACATCTGCATCGTATTCCGTCCGTCCTTTTCTGAACTCAACTTCATACTGCCAAACACCATTGTCATTGTCAAGCTCTACACGGTCAAAAACTACTCCTTCGGCTGTTATTCCTGCCTTTTGAAGTGCTATTGATTTTGCTTTTTCTTGACCAATGAACCGAGAAGTGTCAGCAGCTTGCTTTTTCGCTTTTTGTGACGGTGTTTCCTGAATGTTGTTCGTTGCGGTTTGTTGCTGTTGGTTTTGAGAATCCGTACCTGATTGCATTCCGGGAGTCCTCGCTGCAGAACAGTTGGAAAGCAATACAATAACTAAAGCAACAACCGCTGTTACTGAAAATACTTTCTTCATTTCAAAACCTCCTTCACCACAAGATGATGCTATATTATAACACCAATGACGGTGCGGTATACACTCTTGCAGCATATTCAGCATCAAGTGAATACAATCCTTTTGAATCGTTTCCAAATAATTCCATCTTTTTAATCATATCGTCGGCATTCTTTTCTTCTTCAAGCTGCTCTTTGACAAACCAATCCAAAAATTGCATTGTTCTGAAATCTTTTGCTTCATAAGCGACTGCATAAATATCATTTATCAGGCTTGTCACATACTGCTCGTGTTCAAATCCCGCCTTCAATGGGTCCATAAGTGTGTCAAGTTCTTTATCCGGCTTTCCTACAGCCTCAAGTGTCACTTTTTCACCGTTATTCTGCAAGTATTGTAAGAATAACATTGCATGATCTCTTTCTTCCTGTGCCTGAATCATATACCAATTTGCAAATCCGTCCAGCCCCTGTGCCTCATAAAACACTGAAAAATCAAGGTACAAATAGGCTGAATAAAGCTCTTTGTTAATCTGTTCATTAAGTAAATTTGCTACTTTTTTATCTAACATCGTTATCTCTCCTTTTTCAATCAGGCGACCGATAAACGGTCGCCTGCAAACAATCTTACTTGAAATATCTCTTTAAAAGTCCCTCAAGACCACGTCCGTGGCGAGCCTCGTCGCGCGCCATTTCGTGTACTGTATCGTGAATTGCATCAAGACCGTTTTTCTTAGCGCACGATGCAAGATCAAACTTACCCTGTGTTGCACCATATTCGCAATCTACTCTCCACTTTAAGTTGTCTTTTGTTGCAGCTTTCATATTAGGTTCTAAGTCTTCACCTAAAAGTTCTGCAAATTTTGCAGCATGTTCTGCTTCTTCGTATGCTGCTTTTTCCCAATAAAGCCCAATTTCCGGATAACCTTCTCTATGTGCAATTCTCGCCATACACAAGTACATACCAACCTCTGAACATTCACCGTTGAAATTAGCCACAAGTTGCTCGTAAATGTATTTTTTATCTTCTTCACTTATGTCAGGATTGTTTTTTACAGTTTTTCCGTAAACACCGTATTCGTGTTCTGCCGCTAAAGCAGCACCTTCCTGCATTACATTAAATTTTTCTGCGGGAACTTTACAAACCGGACATTTTTCCGGAGCTGCATCCCCCTCATGAACATAACCGCATACTGAACATACAAATTTCATAATAATTTCTCCTTTTCTGTTATATATTTTTTTAATTTGTAGGAAAGTACAATATTTTG
Source organism: uncultured Eubacteriales bacterium (assembly GCA_964492155.1). Classification (GTDB taxonomy): domain Bacteria; phylum Bacillota; class Clostridia; order RGIG6154; family RGIG6154; genus RGIG2094. Next base: position 22,113 of record CAZBJD010000015.1, on the reverse strand, counting down.
TTGTACTCTTTTATAAACATTGTTTGCATTTGCCGCTGTAGAAAACCTCTCGGGTCAAAACTTCAAAATTTTCAAGACCTTTTTCAGTGCCGTTGGTAACGTCAAAATCATAAACCTTTCCGCATTCCGAACACATAAAGTGACCATGAAAATCTGTGCAGCCATCGTATCTGATGTGAGTACCATCAATTGTCAGAGCCTTAACTATCCCCTGCTCTGCCAAAAGCTTTAATGTGTTATAAACAGTTGTTTTTGACAAAGTGGGCAGTTCGCCAAGCAATTCCGAATATACTTCTTCAACTGTAGGATGCGAGCAGACACTTCTCAAATATTCAAGTATCTTTACTCTGGTAATTGAAGGTCTTATCCCTTTATCATATAAAACTTGCTGAACTTTCACATTCACCACCCTTTCGCTTTTGTATTCATTTCATTTTTGTAATGATTACAATTAAATAATAGCAGATTATTTTTTATTTGTCAATACTTTTTCAAAAAATTTTTCAAAAATTTTTATTATAAGAAAATACTTGATAAATACCGTAAATTGTGCTATACTACTTTTATATAGAAAAAATTACTTATTACATAGGAGGTAATGATTTTGGCATATTCAAAAACAAGCTATAATGTTGGTGATATAATCAAGATAACCGGTAATGGTCCTGCATCTGAAAGCGGTGTTATCATTTTTATGGGTGATAACTTTTTAACCTACAGAGGTCCTTACTATAACAAAACTGTTTCTGCTTTTGATATTTCCAGCGGCAAAGTTACAATTGCTGTTACCGACCACAACGATAATCTTGATGAAGCAATTGAAGAAATTAATCAGACTAATACACAGGAAAGCTTTGGTGCCGGTTGGATTACTCCTTCAATTTTTGCTTCTGCGCCATCAAAAGATGACGATAAATCGACAGATGATGAATAAGAAAGTCGCCTTCGGCAACCAATGTTTGATTTGCTCACTTTTTTATAAAGGTAGACTTTTATAATCTTACGTCATTACAACAAAATGTTGCATTTTACTGCAAATTGAAAATTAACGCCTGTTCAGGCGTTTTTTTGTGCAAAAAATTTTATTATACCCAAGTTTACCGAGAGTGCTATTTTTTCCTGATATTCTTTTGTATTAAGTTTTTCCGCCTCATCAGAATTTGACAAAAATCCACACTCCACAAGCACAGACGGCATTAAAAGATTTTGATAAAGTATCTTGCTTCCGTCTATCTTTGCGATTTGTCTGTTATTTTCGTTATCAAGTCCGCTTTTTAATTCCTGTTGGATTTTCTGTGCCAAAATCTGACTTTCAGGATGGATTGTTTCATAAAACACCTGTGCACCTTTATATTGAGACTGCTCAAAAAAATTAAGATGTATACTCACGAAAATATCTGCTTTTGAGTTATTAACTTTATTCCGTCTGTTAAGCAAGTCAGATCTTTTTTTGCTTTTTACACTGCCCTTTTCATCGGAATGAAGCGATTCATCTTTTGTTCTGGTCATAATAACCTTTGCTCCGTTTTTTTCAAGATAACTTTTCAAATAATTTGCAATTCTTAAATTTATATCTTTTTCGCTTATACCATTTTTCGAGACCGCTCCGCCGTCCAATCCGCCATGTCCTGCGTCAACAACAATAATTTTTCCCGAAAGGGGCGGTGTTGCTGAAGTTTTGTCAATCTCATATTTAAGTGCAACAAAAACAGAAAACAGACACGTACTTATCAACAGTAAAAACGCAAGCAAATGTTTGATTTTTATTACCATATTCTCACCTAATTAGATATTATGATAAAACAAATTTCATTATTACGAATAAAGAAAATAAAAAAAGGCAAAATAACTGATGTACCAAAAAACAAAATTTAAAGGAGATTTTAAAATGGACAACATCAACAAATCTATTGCCTGCACAGTTACTGCCTGCAAATACCATTCAGATTGCGAAAATTATTGCACATTGAACAACATCAATGTAGGCACCCACGAAGCTAATCCCACCAAGTCAGAATGCACTGACTGTAACTCTTTTGAATGTAAAAATTAAAGGGAATTAAAAAGGGGATGTAAATAATTTACATCCTCTTTAATACATAGCTGTGTAAGACAGCGACGCTTTATTATTTGTTACGGTAATTCTCGGAAACAACATATTTCCTGACAGTTTAACTGCACTTTTGGGGCTCAAAGTTGTAAGGTTTCCTACACTTACAAAGCACGCACCTGAATCATAATACGAACCGGTGTGCATATCCGGATAGAAAACAAAAACATCAGCCTTTTCGGATAAAACTTCAAGTTTTTCCATAAACATATTCTTTTCATATTGATTTACAATCAATCCGGGGCTCTCATTTAAAAATATAAAAAGATTTTTAAAACTGCCCGATGTATCGTTGTCAAATTTTATCCATTGTGCACCTGATGTATATCCATCTGAATTATTAAGCGTTATAAACAATGACAAATCTTTTTTAAAACTTGAATAACTTTTGGTTGTTATTTCATCTATTCCTGAAAAATCATAGTTGGACAGTGAAAAAACATAATCATCATTTTTAAGATTTGCTGCAGTTTTTGAAACCAATATTTTAGTCAAAAACGTATTCAATTCAGGCATATTCCCCATAACGCTGAATGAAATATCACCATTTTGCAAAGACGAAGGTTTATTAATCACCGTTTCGGCTTCAAATTCATATGACGTTGCAGAAAGCGAGTCAAATAAAATATATCCTCCCGCCCTTTCTTGCAGTTCATTTTGAACTACATAGAGTTGCGTAAGTTCTGTTGCACCATCAGGCACTTCAAAGGTCATATATTTCCAACCCGAAAAATCAACATTTTCTGCAAGCGTTTGTCTTAACACATTTCCCGAACTGTCTTTAAATTCGGCTCTGAGCCATTGATTCAAAACTGTCGGCGAGTACACCCAAACTCCCATCTTTGAAATTGACGAAACGTTAACGGGGGATTTAAATTTCAGATAAGCAGCTCCGGTTTTATCTCCTGTAACTGCCGAAAAATCGAATTTGAGCATCGCTGATGCACATCCGCTTTTAAAATTTTCATAATTTGCGGCAGCACTTGACGTTGCATCAGAAGGATATTTATCTGCGGTAAATTCATTTCCTTCAAATTCGCAGATAATATCTGAAAAAGTTATTGTTTTACTTTTATTTAAAACATTAACTGCCTTTTCATAATCGTTTTTATATACAATCCCAATATCTTCAGACTCTACGATTGCACTTATACCTTTGTTGTTCTTGGCAGTAACACTGAATTCGGGGTTTTCAAAATCACCAAGCCGAAAATGTGAAGGTGATATTACAAGTTCTGAAATTTCATCTAAAATATCAATTTCTTTTTCGGCGGTATATCCGTTATATGAAGCATAAACTTTTATATTCTTCCCGCTTTTTTCAGCATGCAAAATATTCCCGTCAAAATATCCATATCCGTTTTCCACACTCCAGCTTATTTCAGGTATATTTCCTTCAAATGGATTGCCATACTCGTCTACAGAATTCTTTATACTGAATTTTCTTGAAGTTCCTGAAAAAACTTTATCGTCGGAAACATCAATATCAAACCCCGCAAGCATAGTACCTTTGGGTGCATCAGACAACACACCTACCCCTGTTGCAACCTTGCGCTGACCTCCGTCGGAGGGAACATTTGTAACTTTCTGACTGCCATTTTGCTTTGTTACCATTGTCGTTGAACCGCCGCCGTCTAAATTCATAGCATCATACATACCATATTCAATCAGGAAGTCGGCAAACTGACTGAGAGTGTACCCCTTCGCCTGGTTTTGTCTGCCGTCAACAGTAATTAAATAAAGCTTGGTACGTGTTTCGTCACAGGCAATCGCAGTTCTCGGATTTGTCCCTGAAATATTATGTGTATTTTTAGCGAGCTGTCCTTGAGTAACAAGCATCGTTCCTCCGCCCGTCATTGTTTTAAATGAGGACAAATCAAAATTTGCATCAAATTTAATTTCCACCTCATCCCCGACTGCCAGATTTTCAGTCAAAAACGGATCAAATTCAGGCAAATGTCTTATTACATAACCATTTTCAGGAATTTCCACACCATCTTGTTCCCTACGCATTTCAGTGACAACATCATCCACAATTACAACTTCCAAAATATTGTTATAAGAGCCTCCCGTCACGCCGCCAAAAGCCGAAGTGTAAATAACCGGTTGTGCAAGAGAATCATATTTATTCAAATGTTTTATTGTAAGCACATTTCCGTTAGCTGCAGTCAACGTGATATTTGTCTTTATATTTTCACAAATAATTTTATTGAATTCGTCAATTGCAAAAGTAAACATTCCTTCTGTTTCACTTGATGATGACAAAAGCTCGCCGTTATTCATTATTGTACCTACCGCAGAGCCTTTTGAACTGTCGGAACTGTTCCATGCAAAGAAATCTCCGTTTATTGCCGCAACAGTATTATTTTCTTTTGATAAAGTTTCTATCGTTTCCAAAGTATTCATTCCTTTGGAAGACGTTAAAATTTTCGCGGCAACATATGGATTTGACAAATCCGCTTCTATGATATTAATATTTTGCCAACCTGCACTGTCAAGGCGTTTTAAATTAGTAAGCGTTACTCCGCTTGCTATATTTGTTTTATTCTCGAGCTGATATGCTGCTTCAGCATTTGCCCCGCAAGGCATAATCAACGTTAAAGCCAAAAGCACACCCATAATTCTTTTCAACATTTATGTACCTCCGTTTATGCATTTCATTATGATTATACTACTTTTTTTTAATATAGTAAATATAAAATATTGTTAATTTTATAAAAATATGTTAAAATAGTAATATATACATACGGAGGATTAACTATGAAAATTTTAATGGTACTTATGGGAATGGAAATCGGCGGTGCTGAAACTCATGTATTAGAGCTGTCTGCTGACTTAAAAAGCAAGGGTTATGATGTGCTTATTGCCTCAAACGGAGGCGTATACACAAAGGAATTGACATCTCTCGGAATTAAGCATATCTATCTTCCGCTGAATACAAGAAATATCTTTTCAATGGCAAAATCCTTCTTCGGTTTATGGAAATTAATTAAAGCTGAAAAGCCTGATATCGTTCATTCTCATGCAAGAATTCCGTCTTTTATACTTGGAATTCTCAGAAAATTCATTAAATTTAACTTTGTGACTTCTGCACACTGGGTATTTGATACCTCGGGAATACTTAAATATATTACAACCTGGGGCAGCAGATGTGTTGCTGTCAGCGAGGATATAAAGAAATACTTAAAAGATAACTACCATGTTGTCGACCAGAATATTTATGTGACTATTAACGGGATTAATATGAAAAAATTCTCACCTGACAATTACTGTGAAGAAATAATTGATGAACTTGGGCTTTCAAAGAACAAAAGGAAAATTGTTTATATCAGTAGAATGGACGAGGACAGAAGCCTTGTTGCCCATCATTTGATTGAAATTGCACCTTACCTTTTGGAAAAAGAAGACATTGAAATCATTATTGTCGGCGGCGGCAACGACTATGGAAATGTTCTTAACGAAGCTGACGCACAAAATAAAAGAGCCGGCAAAAAATATATTTATCTGACAGGCGGAAGAACTGACATTTACAAATTTATTTCTGTTGCAGACTTTTTTGTAGGGGTATCACGTTCTGCATTGGAAGCTATGAGTGCTGCTGTTCCGTCAGTTATCGCAGGGAACGAAGGATATATAGGTATTTTTAATAAAAATGTACTTGACGTTTGTGTTAACACCAACTTTTGTTGCCGCGGAACGAAAGACTCTTCCCCTGAGCTTTTAAAGAATGATTTAATGCACCTGCTTGATTTACCAGAAGATGAACTTTCTGATTTGGGTCACTATTCAAGAGAAACAATAAAATCATATTATTCTGTTGATGCTATGACAAAAGATTATGAAAAAATGTATGAAAGTATTCTGAAAACTCCCGATGGATTTACAGATATTGTCATTTCAGGTTACTACGGTCATAAAAACAACGGTGATGATGCTCTGCTTTCAGCAATTATCAAGGATATTAAGGAAATTGACAATTCCGTGAGATTTACGGTCCTTTCAAAAAACCCAAAAGAAACCAGAGAGATATACGGAGTTGACGCCGTCTACAGATTCAATTTGTTCAGAATTGGTAAAATTATTAAAAATTCAAAGCTTTTAATCAGCGGAGGCGGAAGTCTTATTCAGGATGCAACCAGCAGTCGTTCTCTTGTGTATTATCTCAATATTATCAAAGTTGCTCTTAATAATAATATAAAAACCTTTGTATATGCCAACGGCGTAGGTCCGATCGGCAAGCAAAAAAACAAATCCTTAACTCAGAAGATTTTAAACGAGGTTGATTTGATTACACTTCGTGAAAATCATTCTGAAGATGTTTTAAATGAGATTGGTGTTACGAAGCCTGATATTTATGTTACATCCGATCCCGCAATTTCAATAATTCCTTCACCTGCGGAAAGAGTTAACGAAATATTCAAATCAGAAAGAATACCCGATGGCGAATATGCAGTTATTTCATTGAGAAACTGGAAAAACAACGCTTATAAGCAAAGCATCATCGAACTTTCTGAGTATATTTCAAAAACATATTCCTTAAACTGCATTTTTGTTCCTATGCAGCAAAGCAAGGATTTATCCGTTTGCACAGAATGTGCACAAAACGGATATATGTTAAAAAATTCATACAGCTTTAAGGACATTATGTCAATTGCGGCACATAGCCGACTTGTTATCGGTATGCGGCTTCATATGCTTATGTATGGGGCAAACGCGGGCATTCCCGTTATCGGACTTTCTTATGACCCTAAAATTTCTGCATATCTTTCATACCTTGATCAGAACTATACAGTTGACTCTGAAAGTTGTTCATTTGAAGAATTGAAAGGTATTGTTGACTCAATAATGAACAATTATGACGATATTACTCAAAAGCTTTCCGATAAAATTTCTATGCTTAAAGAATTACAAAAGAAAAATGCCAAATATGCAATTAAACTTCTGGAGGAAAGCAAATGAAAATACTTGGAATAGATTACGGAGAAAAAAGAACAGGTATTGCGGTATCAGATGCACTCGGGATGACGGCACAAGGTGTAAAAACAATATTTGAAAGCTATGCTCCAAATGTTGCAAAAGAAGCAGCAAAAATCGCCTATGAGCTTAATGCAGAAAAAATAGTAGTAGGTCTTCCGAAAAATATGGACGGAAGTATCGGATTCAGAGGCGAAGCAACCTATATCTTTATAGAAGAATTAAAAAAGGAAACAGACTTGCCTATAATCACATGGGACGAGAGATTATCAACTGTGTCTGCAATTAAATCTTTAAACGAAACAAACACCCGCGGCAAAAAAAGAAAAGAAGTTGTTGATACCGTTGCCGCAATGTATATTTTGCAAAATTATTTAGACAGTTTATAAAGTATAAAAGCGTTAAAAACTGATTGTTTTTAACGCTTTTACATTATTTCTTACCGAAGCACACTTCCGCTACAAATGAATTTTCACCATCATTTTCTTTCATAAGGCAAACCTTATATTCTCCTGCAGTTTTGATTTCAAAAATCCCTGCATCTCGGCAAACTCGCATATTGCCTAAATTTGTCTTGCTTGTACTGAACTCTTTTTTGACCTTGCTCATATCAACAGAATTCTTCATATCTCCCACATAAAGTGCAAATCTGTTTTCACTTTGCTTTTTCTCATCATAATCAAGATCTTTTGCAATAATAACTGTCGCCTCATAAGTTCCCGGTTCTTCAAAATGCACATCCCAGCACAGTGCTTCATTTTTATTATCCCAGAAGCAAACCAAAACATTTTTGTCAATACTAAGACCATGTGTACCATAATCTTTTGTATAGCTGCTTCTTTCAATATGGAGTTTTTGGCGGGTTACTTTTCCGTTTTCTCTCACAAGCTTATCTGCCCACAAAACACCAAGAGAAAACTCATCGCCATATTGCACTATTTCTTTTGAAAATTGCGGTCTGTTGTTAAACTCAATTTTATATACGGGTATACTGTAATCACATTTCGGCTGAGTTATCACAAGTGCTTTTCCATCAAACTGATAGGAAACTTTTTCATCCAGTCCAAGCACAGAAATTTCTTTAATATCATTCGGGATGCCGATTAAATTAATCTTATCGGTTTTTTCTTTAACATACAGGTAAAGATTGTTTTCTTTTTGAGAAATGTATCCCCACGAAAATGTCATAGTCAACGGATTGCCTGTAATCCTGCCGAAAACCGCTTCATTATTTCTTTTTACCCACTCTCCTATTTTTTCCAGAATATTTTCTGTTTCGGATGTTAAAGTACCGTCTGCCATCGGACCCACGTTCAAAAGAAGTGTTGAATCGCTTGTAAGCGTACGGCAGAGTATTTCAATGCAATCTTCAGGCGATTTCCAGTTATTGTCATCTTTGCGATAGCCCCATGTATCGTTCATTGTAATAAGACATTCCAGATTAAATCCAAGAGGTGCAACGGGCAAAGCATTATCGCCCAGGGATTCATAATCATTACAGTCATGTGCAATTCTTGAATTAATCTGACAATCCGGTTGCAGACTCTTAACAAGTTTTCTTAATTCCTGCGACTGCTCTTTTGTAATATCATGCGGGAAATCAAACCAGATAAGCTTAAGCGGTCCATAATTCGTTAATATCTCTTTTACCTGCGGAAAGCATTTTCCGTAAAGATATTCTTCAAAATCGATATTATCATCAGGAAAATCCCATGAATTACGATTGTTGGCTCTGATAGGATTGTCAGAATAATAGTTACCTGCTGCATTTTTTTCATGCCAGTCAAGTGTATGGGAATAATATAAGCCAAGCTCAAGGCCTTGCTTTCTGCATTCGTCTGCAAGCTCGCGGCAAATATCACGTCCGTAAAAGCCATAGGTAGAATAGTCCGAATAATCACTTTTGAAAAGGCAAAATCCGTCATGGTGCTTACTTGTGAGCACAATGTACTTAACTCCTGCCTCTTTCGCTTTTGTAACAAGATTTTTTGCAAAATCCTCCCTTGGGCAGAAATTTGCTTTTCCGAATTCCGAATAGTCCTTAATAGGTATCCGACCGTTCCTCTGAATCCATTCGCCGAGGCCGGAAATTTTTTCACCGTTAAAGTATCCTGCCATAGCACTATACAGTCCGAAATGGACAAACATTCCCAGTCTGTCATCAAGCATTTGTCTGAATATTGAATTCTCCATACTATTCACTCCTTAAAATCGACTTAATATTGATTTTTGTATTTACTTATGATATACTAAGTATATAGTAATTTGGGCTGTTTGTAAATTTTATTAATCGACGAGTTTTTTCACAAAATCGACTTTAAAGGAAGTAAAATTATGAAAATGTCTTCAACCTTGCTTTGTTGCGGTACAACTATTGCACCCGAAAACTGGACAATTAACAGTGTTCCGACGCCATATCGTCTGTATTTTATAAAAGGCGGAAAGGCATATTTTCGTGTTGGAAAAAAGGAATTTCAATTAAAGCATAATCATTTTTACCTGTTTCCGTCTTCTCTTCCCTTTCTGGCACATCAAGACACAAATGACAGGCTAAACCATATATATTTTAATTTTCTTTTGTCAACACCAATAATTGCCTCTGAGCCTATATGCTGCTCAATTGATGACCATCCTTTGTTTGAACATTTTCTTAAATTGATTGAACCTGTAACCACTGATTATTACACGACAAAATCGCCTGTCGCGTGTGACGTTGCTTCCTCATTATTAGATGCACTTTTAAAGCTTATTTTAGAAATCAAGCCGATTAATTTCAACCATAGCGAAGATATATTCAAAGTTATTGAGTACATAGAGCTTCATTATAAAGAAAAAATTCAAATTAAAGATATGGCATCGAGTATGTATTTAAGTGAGGATTATTTTATCAGAAAATTTAAGAAAGTTATGGGTATGACGCCTTATGCATACCTGTCAAGATTACGAATAAGCATCGCAACCGAATTATTGAAAAACGGTATGTCAATGACAGATGTTGCAACCGCCACAGGCTTTGAATATGTATCTTCCCTTTCCAACGCATTAAAAAGATACGATTCATATAATAAAAAAGCGAATCTCTGACGAGATTCGCTTTAATTTGTTACTAAGAGACCAAAATATTATATATATTTAAAGCCTCAAAAGCTATATCACTCAAAAACTTAACAGTTTAAGGGTAAAATTATGCTTTTTGAATGTTAGTAGCCTGAGGACCTTTAGCACCTTCGCTTACTTCAAAAGTAACTTCTGCTCCTTCTTCAAGAGTCTTGTAACCATCCATCTGGATAGCTGAGTAGTGAGCAAATACATCTGTACCGTCTTCACTTTCGATAAAACCGTATCCCTTTTCAGGATTAAACCATTTTACCTTTCCTTTTGCCATTTCAATTTCATTCCTTTCGTTGAGTTTATTGTTAAACTCACTTTCTTCGTCGTGTTATCACGCAAGTACAATGTTATCACAATTAACGCACTCTGTCAAGCATTATTTTGCATTCTTTTTGGCGCATATGAACAATCTTTCCGACTTTTTCCGCGGTTTTTTTTCATCAAAATCCGCATATACACCCGATATTTCAAAATTCGCTTTTTTCAGCATTTCACAAAGTTCATTTTCCGAATAAATTCTCTCTGTATGCATCTCATCAAATCTTTGATAGGTTTCTCCGTCTTTCACAAAAAAATTAAGATAAAAATTAACTCTGTCTTTTAAAAGTTCATTTTCCCATGTGTAGAAAATATCATCGGTATCACATACAAACGTGTTATTTCCGATAATATTTCTCAGTTTGTACTCGCTGTTAATGTCAAAAATCAACATTCCGCCATAATTTAAATAGTTATGGCACAGCTTAAACAATTTCTGTAGTTTTCTTTTATCTGTAATATAATTTATGCCGTCTAACACACAAACAATTGCATCAACAGTTCCATAAAGTTCAAACTCTGTCATATCCTGATTTAAGAACAACACATTTTCACACTTCTGACGTGCAACATCAAGCATTTGTTCAGAATTATCAAGAGCGATGACATCATACCCTGCACCTTCAAGTCTTTGTGTGAAATTACCTGTTCCGCATGCAAGTTCCAGCACCAATTCCGGTTTCAAGTTATTCAATTGAAAGATTTTCTTTACAAACGCCAGAAATTCATCATAATCAACATCGTCTGTAAGTGCATCATAAAAATATGCAAAATCATTGTAACAATTCAATTAAACCTCTCCTACAGTTTTTTTAATTTCGCAAAGGTTGCCATAAGATTTTTCGTTCCCGCATTGTCAAAAGCAATCTGCAGTTTTGCATCACTCCCCATCGGAACAACACTCAAAACAGTTCCTTCGCCAAATTTAGCGTGGCTTACTCTTTCACCAACCGAAAAATCACTGCTGCCGGTGTTTACTTTTGCGTTTCTGTCAAATATTGTGGTGAATTTCTTTTCGGTATAACTTACAGATGCAGTCTGCTTTTTAGCCGCCCATTCAATCATTGTATCCGGAATTTCATCTAAAAATCTTGAAGGCACCTGATACGTCGTTGACCCGAAAATTGTTCTCGCTCTTGAATTTAAGAGATACAATTTTTTCTTGGCACGCGTAATACCAACATAGCAGAGTCTGCGTTCTTCTTCTACCCCGCCGTCTTCCGTAAGTGAACGCTGCGACGGGAAAATCCCATCCTCAAGTCCTGTTAAAAAAACTACAGGAAATTCAAGTCCTTTTGCACTGTGAAGCGTCATTACCACAATTGCGTTGTTTTCATCATCATAGCTGTCAATATCAGAAACAAGTGCCACACCTTCCAAAAATTCTTCCAAAGTACCTGTTTCACCATTTTTCTCAAATTCCAAAACAAGTGACATAAATTCCTTGATATTTTCAAGACGCGTTTTTGATTCAACTGTATTTTCAAGTTCCAATGCCGAAACGTAGCCTGTGTCAGTCAGCATTTTATTTACAAGCTCATTTAAAGACACTTTGTTCTTTGCTTCAACAAGTCCGTCAATTATCTTAACAAAAGCCTCAAGTTTTTGTGCAGATTTTGAAAGCTCATCATAATTCGGAATATTCTTAAGCACAGTGTAAATGCTGAGTCCGTATTTTGAAGCTATAACTGCCAGCTTATCAACAGTCGTTTTTCCGATTGAACGTTTTGGTTCGTTGATAATCCTCATCAAGCTGATATCGTCATCAGGATTTGAAATAAGTCTTAAATACGCAACAATATCTTTGATTTCTTTTCTGTCATAGAACTTTGTACCTGACAAAAGTCTGTATGGCACAGAATTGTTCATAAATACTTCTTCAATAACACGTGACTGTGCATTCATTCTGAAAAGAACGGCGATATCTTTATATTTATAACCTTCATTTAAAAGGTCAGCTATTTTATTTACGATATAATAAGCTTCTTCACGCTCATTTTGTGCTTCAAAGCCTACGATTTTTTCTCCGTCAGTTTTATCAGTCCAAAGAGCCTTTGACTTTCTGCCTTTGTTATTTTTAATAACCTCGTTTGCAGCATCTAAAATTTGCTTTGTGGACCTGTAATTCTGTTCAAGCTTGATAACTTTAGCATTTTTGAATTGCTTTTCAAAATCAAGGATATTTGAAATATCAGCACCTCTGAATTTGTAAATTGACTGATCATCATCACCTACTACGCATATATTATTATGTGCTTTTGCAAGGTTATGAACAAGTCGGAACTGACAATGAGATGTATCCTGATACTCGTCTACCATTATGTATCTGAATTTTCTCTGATAATACTCCAAAACATCGGGATTTTTCTCTAAAAGCAAAACTGTCTGCATAATCAAATCATCAAAATCGAAAGCATTAAATCTCTTAAGTTTTGACTGATAAAGTGTGTAGATTTTTGCAATCTTCGCTAAACGATAATCGCTTCCTGCATCGGCTTCAAAAGATACAGGTGTTATCATTTTATCTTTGGCATCGCTGATTATGCTCAATATCATTCTTGGCGGAAAATCCTTGTCGCTGTAGCCAAGCTCTTTTATACAATCTTTCACCAATGTAAGCTGATCGGCTGAATCGTAAATAGCAAATCCCGATTTATAGCCGAGCTTTTCGCAATCACGGCGCAAAATTCTTACACAAAGCGAGTGAAATGTGCCTGTATTGATATTAAGTGCCTGTTCACCCAATGTAAGTTCTAATCTTTCCTTAATTTCATTTGCCGCTTTATTGGTAAAGGTTATAGCAAGAATATTCCAAGGCGGAATATTCCTGCTTTCTATCATATTGCCTATTCTGTTAATCAAAACCGTAGTTTTACCGCTGCCTGCACCCGCTAAAATAAGAACCGGACCATCAACGGTGTTTACAGCTTCAAGCTGTTTTTCGTTTAAATTACTCAATTATTTTGTCACCCTTAAAAATTCTTCGTAAGCTTTATCCCATGCTTCTTTGTTTGCAGGCTCGTAAACAGTAAGCGGAACTGAATTTTTTACAACCTTTCTGATTTCAGTAAGGTCTTTAACTTCGCCGAGTGCATAAGCCTGAATAAGAAGATTTCCGATTGCAGTACCTTCGGTAGGACCTGCAACAACTTTTCTTCCTGTAGCTTCAGCAGTAAAACGGCAAAGCATTGTATCCTGAATACCGCCGCCTACCATATTAATAGTTTCAATAGGTTTGCCGATAATTTTTTCAAGATTTTCAATAGCATATCTGTATTTGAGTGCCAGACTCTCCACAATACATCTTACAATCTGACCCTGAGTTTCAGGAACAGCCTGACCTGTCTTTTCACAATAGTCCTTAACTGCCTGAGGCATATCTTTCGGTGCCATAAATGAATCATCGGACGGATTGATAAAGCACTTAAACGGTGCTTCCTTGCTTGCAAGGTCTGCCATTTCACCAAATGACAAGCCCATTCCTCTGTTTTCCCAATGACGCTTACATTCCTGATTAAGCCACAAGCCAATGATGTTCTTTAAAAATCTGATTTTACCAAAAGCACCGCCTTCGTTTGTGAACTCAGCTTCAAAAGCTTCTTTGCCCAGATTTGGTTCGTCAAGCTCAACACCGAGAAGCGACCATGTTCCACAGCTGATAAATGCATTATTCTCGCCCTCTGCAGGTACAGCCGCAACAGCTGATGCAGTATCGTGACCTGTTACAGCAACAACAGGAATCTGTTCGCAGCCAAGCTTATCAGCCAGTTCCTTTGTAAGTCTGCCGATAATAGTGCCGGGTTCAACAATATCACAAAGAATGTCTTTGTTAATTTCAAAGCTTTCCAAAACATCGTATTGCCAATCACGTTTTTTTGCATCAAGCATCTGAGATGTGCTTGCAATTGAATATTCACTCTTCATTTCGCCTGTAAGGAAATAGTTTAAAAGATCAGGCATAAAGAGCATTTTAGAAGCATTTTTATAGGGCTGATAGTTAGTAAGTTTCATTGCATAAAGCTGGAAAAGTGTGTTAAACTTCATAAACTGTATGCCGGTTGTTTCATAAAGCTTTTCGGCAGGTACAACCTTAAAAGCTTTTTCGATAATACCGTCTGTCATTGTGTCACGGTAGTGAACAGGGTTTCCGATGAGTCTTCCTTTATCATCCAAAAATCCCACATCAACGCCCCACGTATCAATACCGATAGATGAAATATCCTTGTGACCTGCGTTCACACATTTCAGAATGCCTTGTTTGATTTCGTGGAAAAGTCTTAACACGTCCCAATGAAAAACACCGCAAACTTCAACAGGATCATTACTGAATCTGTGTATTTCTTCGGTTGTTAAAACTCCGTTATCCAAAGTTCCCAAAATTGCTCTGCCGCTTGAAGCACCAAAGTCAAATGACAACATTTTTTTCATAGTTTTATCCTCCTGTATGCTTAATACCGACTGCCTTTAAGGCAGTCGGCAGTAAAAGCAATATTATTTTTTATAAAGCGGACCGTAATTTGCGCAAGCTCTGTAGTCCTGACCTTCTTTGTCCATACCAAATGCATTCCATGCAGCCGGTCTGAAGATTTTATCTTCAGGAACATTGTGCATACATACAGGAATTCTGAGCATTGAGCACATTGTTATAAGGTCTGCACCGATATGACCATATGAAATAGCACCGTGGTTAGCACCCCAGTTATTCATAACGTCATAAGCCGTTTTGAACGCACTGCCTTCTTTACCATCGCATCTTGGAGCAAACCATGTGCAAGGCCATGTGTAGTCTGTACGTTTCCAAAGCACATCTGATACTTCATCAGGCAATCCTACTGTCCAACCCTCAGCAATCTGAAGAACAGGACCTAATCCTTTAACCATATTAAGTCTGATCATTGTAGCCGGCATTTCTGCTCTTGTCAAAAATCTTGATGAGAATCCGCCGCCTCTGAAGTAACCGAGGTCAGCCATATTCCATGTTGTGGATTTCATAACTGTATCACAATCAGCTTCTGTCATATCAAACCACTGTTTCATAACGCCATTGCCGTTTTCGTCTTTAACTTCACCACAAGCATCAAGGCAGCAAGCACCGGAATTAATAAGGTGAATGAAGCCATCAGCTTCTTTGGCTTTTCCTTCGATTTCATATCCTGCCGCTCTCTTAACAGCATCGCCGCTCCAGTATGTTCTTACATCGGCAAACATCTGTGCTCTGTTTGTAAGAAGCTTCATAAAGAGCATTCCAAGGCCATTTAAGGTGTCATTTTCAGTTGCAAGTATGTATGGCTCTCTTGCACCATTCCAGTCAAATGAAGTATTGAGCATAGCTTCAGGAAAATCACAGTTTGGATAAAAGTCTGTCCACTGTCTCTGTCCCTGGAAACCTGCTGCGATAGCGTTGTGACCAACCATTTCTTCTTCACAACCCTTAGGAAGGTTAGGATTACCATTCATAAGGTCTTTGATGATAACAGCCATTTTCACAACAAACTCAAACTGTTCTTCTTTCTTTTCAGGTGTAAGCTGCAATTCTTCGGGGTTTTTGTCGAAGCCCATTACGCATTTTTCTTTAGCCCATTTCAAAGCTTTCTGATATTCAGCTTCATCATAAATGCCCTCAGACATTCTTCTGATAACTTCTACCTCATCAACAGATTCAACTCTCATACCAAGGTAATCTTCAATAAAGTTTACATCGATAATTGAACCGCCGATACCCATACAAATCGAACCAATTTGTAAGTATGATTTACCTCTCATTGTAGCTGTCGCAATAGCTGCACGGCCAAACCTCAGAAGCTTTTCTTCTACGTCTGCAGGGATTTTGTCTGACTCATCCATATTCTGAACGTCATGACCATAAATACCAAATGCAGGAAGTCCTTTCTGTGCATGTGAAGCTAAAACTGCCGCTAAATACACAGCACCGGGTCTTTCAGTTCCGTTAAAGCCCCATACAGCTTTAATAGTATTCTGATCCATATCCATTGTTTCTGAGCCGTAGCACCAGCAAGGTGTAACAGTCAATGTGATATCAACGCCCTCTTTTTTGAATTTGTCAGCACATGCTGCAGCTTCAGCAACACGTCCGATTGTTGTGTCAGCGATAACAACCTTTACAGGCTCACCATTTGAATATTTAAGATTTTCTGTGAACAATTTAGCAGCTGCTTTAGCCATGTTCATTGTCTGGTCTTCAAGTGATTCTCTAACCTTAAGAACACCTCTTCTGCCATCAATCGTGGGTCTGATACCAATTACCGGATAATCGCCTATAAGTCTGCTTTTTGCCATAATTCTCTCCTCCTGAATCTTTTTTATTTTAATTTAATAGCATCAAGTGCTTTGTTAACAATATTTTCTGCAGTAAGTCCGTAAAGCTCAAAAAGTTCAGCAGGTTTACCTGATGTTCCGAACTTGTCCTGAGTTCCTATGATTTTAACAGGAACAGGGCAAGCATCAGCCACTACTTCTGCGACTGCAGAGCCGAGTCCGCCATAGATATTATGTTCTTCAACTGTTACAATTGCGCCTGTTTCTTTTGCACATTTGATTACCAACTCTCTGTCGATAGGTTTAATTGTGTGCATATCGATAACACAAGCTGATTTACCCTGCTGTGCAAGCATTTCTGCGGCTTCTATAGCTTTCTCAACCATAAGACCGCAAGCAATAATCGTAACATCTGTTCCTTCTTTAAGTATAACGCCCTTGCCGATTTCAAATTTTGTATTTTCATCGTACATTACAGGAGTTGCAAGGCGTGCAAATCTGAAATACATAGGTCCCTGATATTCAAGAGCCGCCTTGATAATCCATCTTGCCTGAACAGCGTCGCTTGGTGTCATAACAACCATTCCCGGAAGTGTTCTCATAAGTCCGATATCTTCCAGGCACTGATGTGTTGCACCGTCTTCACCAACAGAAAGTCCTGCGTGAGTAGCTGCAATTTTAACATTGAGTTTAGGATATACAATTGAGTTTCTTATCTGCTCAAAAGCTCTGCCTGCCGCAAACATTGCAAATGAGCTTGCAAATACAGTTTTGCCGCAAGCAGCAAGACCTGCTGCAACTGACATCATATTACCTTCAGCAATACCTGTATCAAAAAATCTTTCAGGAAATGCCTTCTTAAAGTAAACAGTTTTGGTAGCATCTGCAAGGTCAGCATCTAAAACCAAAAAGTCTTTGTTTGTTTCTCCAAATTCAACGAGTGCTTTACCAAAGCCCTCACGGGTTGCAATTTTATCAGCCATTAATCATGCCCTCCAGTTCTTTGATTTTAGCATCGAGTTCAGAAAGTGCAAGGTCTGCTTCTTCTTTATTAGGTCCTTTACCATGCCACGAGCCAACATTTTCCATAAATGATACGCCTTTACCTTTTGTCGATTTGCAGATAATTGCAGTAGGCTTACCATTTTTATTTTTTGCTTTCTGTACTGCATCTGAAATCTGCTCAATATCGTGAGCATCAATTACATATACATTAAAACCAAAAGCTTCAAATTTCTTGTCAATAGGTTCAGCTGACATAACTTCTTTTGTAGGTCCGTCAATCTGAAGACCGTTTACGTCAACAAAAGCAACGAGGTTGTCCAATTTATAATGAGCAGCGTACATAGCAGCTTCCCACACCTGACCTTCTTCAATTTCGCCATCACCAAGGATTGTATAAACCATATAATCCTTTTTATCAATTTTGCCTGCCAAAGCCATTCCGTTGGCAGCACTAATGCCTTGTCCCAATGAACCTGATGACATATCAACTCCCGGTATGCCTTTCATATCAGGATGACCTTCTAAGTAACTGTCTGTCTTTCTTAATGTTGCGATATCTTCAACAGGAAAATATCCGCGTTCAGCAAGTGCACCATAAAGAGCGGGTGCACAGTGCCCCTTTGAAAGAACCAAACGGTCTCTGTCGGGAGCTTTGGGATTTTTAGGATCGATATTCATTTCCTTGAAGTACAAAACTGAAAGAATATCTGCGATTGACAGTGATCCGCCCGGATGACCCGAAGCTGCATTGAACACTCCCACAATGACATTTCTTCTGATTTTGTACGCCGTAAGTTTTAGTTTGTTTACCTCTTGCGTATTCATTTTACTTCTCCTTTTATATTATAGTTGTTTTTAAAACCCAGTCCCAAAACTTCTCTTACGTCAGTAATAATCACAAACGCATTTTCATCTTCGGACTTAACTATATTTTTTACTTTTGAAATTTGATTGTTACGGATAACACAAAGCAACATAAGTGTACGTTTCCCTGTATACATTCCGCTGATGTTAATACCTGTAACTCCTCTGTTCAATTCCTGCATTATTTTTTCTGAAATTTCGTTTGGCTTCGATGTTATTATATAAACACCTTTTGCAAAATCAACACCCGCCAACGCCTTATCAATAACATATGTGGAAACGTAAAGAGAAATAACTGCATATATTATCAGGTTAACATCTTTAAAAACTATCCATGAACCAAGAACAATAGCCGAATCAATTACAAGCATCAGCCTTCCCATAGGAAATTCCGGGTGATAACTGTTAATTATTTTCGCCAGAATTTCTGTTCCGCCGGTAGATGAGCCTTTAAGCATTACAATTCCTGCACCAAAGCCCATTAAAACGCCGCCTGCAACAGACGCTAACAACAAATCGTTTGTGAGTGCTTTAAGCTTTGTTATTTCCAGAAATAATGACAATGCCAAAACACCAAACAATGACTTTTTGACATAGTTTTTTCCAAGCACCAGCCATGATATAACAATCAGCGGAACATTTATTATCAAAACCACATATGACGGCTTGATATTTAATGTATATTCCAAAATGGTAGCAATTCCGCTGGCACCGCCAAGAGTAATTCTGTTTGGAATGATAAATTTATTAAGTGCAACGGCTATCATTGCAGACCCTAAAAATATCACCGGGTAATCAACCCGCTTTTTCATAAAATCATCTCCTTAAAAATATTTTAAGGAATGATTTCAAATTTATTCAAAATCACCGCAGGCTGCAAGCAGCTCATTTAGTCGGTCTGTATCGCCTTTAAGGTAAAGATAACCCAAAAGTGCCTCAAATCCTGTTGCTTTCTTGTACTCCGCAAGTCCCGCATTTTTGGCTTTTGTATTTGTTTTTGCGTTTCTGCCGCGTTTAAAGGCTGTAATCTCTTCCTCAGTCAAAAGCGGCTCAATTCTGTCAAAAGCTTCGCATTGTGCAGATGCCTTTACGTATTTTACCGCCATTTTATGCAGCACATCGGCAGGAGCATTTGTTTTTGCAAGAATCTTACTTCTGACATGCATTTCATAAACCGCATCACCTAAAAACGCAAGTGCCAAAGCGGAATATTGTTTTATATCTAAGCTCTTTTCCATTTTACCCCCTGAGGAGTGTCTTCCAGAATAATCCCGTCCGCTTTTAACTTATCGCGGATTTCATCAGCACGAGCAAAGTTTTTATCCTTCCTTGCCTGCTGTCTTTCTTCAATTAATTTTTCAATTTCCGCTTCAAGAGAGTCAGATTTTTCAGTTTTGAAGATACCCAAAACATCGCAAAGTTCTTTTAACAAATCATATGCAGCCTGTGCAGACTCTTTTGATAATTTGTTTTCAGCCAAAGCTGTATTGATATCTTTAACCAACTCAAACAACACAGAAATTGCATCAGCGGTATTTAAATCATCATCCATAGCATCAGTAAATTTTTGCTTATACGCTGCGAAATCAGCAGTATCTGCTCCCGTTGCATTTTTAATGTAAAACTCAAGATTTTCTGCACAGTTATCAATTCTTGTCAATCCGTTTTCTGACTGTGCCAAAAGCTCATCAGAAAAGTTAATCGGACTTCTGTAGTGAGCAGAAAGCATAAAAAATCTGATAACCCTGTAAGGATATTTTTTTGCAATATCTCTTATAGTAAAGAAATTCCCTTTGGATTTAGACATTTTTTCATTGTCAACGTTGATAAATCCATTGTGCATCCAATATCTTGCAAATGTGCAACCATTTGCGCACTCACTTTGAGCTATCTCATTTTCGTGGTGCGGGAACATCAAATCTTTGCCGCCGCTGTGAATATCAATCGTGTGTCCGAGATATTTATTAGCCATAGCAGAACATTCGATATGCCAACCCGGTCTTCCCATTCCCCATGGGCTTTCCCACGCAGGCTCGCCTTCTTTTTGTTTTTTCCATACAGCAAAATCAAGAGGATGTCTCTTATCTTCGTTAGGATTAACTCTTGCACCGGTAACTAAATCGTCAATCGGTTGCTTTGAAAGTTTTCCATACTCTTTGAATTTAAGTGTGGAGAAATAAACATCGCCGTCTACGTTATAAGCATATCCCTTATCAATAAGATCGCTTACAATTTTAATAATTTCATCAATGTTTTCAGTAGCTTTCGGATGAACTGTCGCCTTTCTGATTCCAAGTCCTTCTGCGTCGGTAAAATACTCGGCAATATATTGTTCTCCCAATTCTTTAACGGTAATTCCAAGTTCATTTGCTTTATTGATCATCTTATCATCAATATCAGTAAAATTCTGAACGAAATTAACCTTGTAACCGGTATATTCAAAATATCTTCTCAATGTGTCAAAAATGATAAACGGTCTTGCATTTCCCAAATGAAAGTAGTTGTAAACCGTAGGACCGCAAGAATACATATTAACTATACCCTCGGTTAAAGGTACGAATTCTTCCTTTGTTCTTGACATTGTATTATAAATCTTCATTTTGTGCACCTTCGCTTTCGATGTTAATCTTTTTCTCAAGCTGCTCCAGCTTTACACTCATGCGGCACAGTTCCTGTGAAACTGGGTCAGGCATATGAATATGGTCGAAGTTTGCTCCGACTCTTTGATTATTTTTCTTAACAATTCTTGCAGGAATTCCTACACATGTGCAATCCGGCGGAACCTCAGTTAAAACAACCGCATTCGCCGCAATTTTTGAATTGTCACCCACGGTAAAAGGTCCAAGCACTTTGGCACCCGCACCTACCAAAACATTGTTCCCAAGTGTCGGATGTCGCTTTCCTTTATCTTTACCGGTACCGCCAAGAGTAACCCCTTGGTATATTGTGCAGTTATCACCAACTACAGCAGTTTCACCAATAACCACACCCATACCGTGGTCTATAAACACACCGCTGCCGATTTTGGCAGCAGGATGAATTTCAATCCCATATTTACGTCTGGTTTTGTTAGAAATCTTTGTTGCAAGAAACTTGTGACCGCTATTATATAAACGATGTGCAACACGATGGCGCAGAATCGCTTTAAAACCCGGATACATAAAAAATACTTCAACTGCGTTTCTCGCAGCAGGGTCTCTATCCAAAATGGCTGTAATATCCGTCTTAATTTCATTGAACATATTTCCACCTCCGCCACACAACTATTCTAATATATAATAACACAACTTAAAAAAAACTGCAACCAATTTAAATGTTTTTTTTAATATTTTTTCATAATAATTTATATGTGCTTATCAAACTAAAATATTTTAGTTTTTAACTAAATTATTTCTCACACTTGTTGTGATACAATTGATGGGTGACAAATAAAAAGGAAAATGAACTCCAAATAT
>CAZBJD010000014.1:0-28081 GCA_964492155.1 uncultured Eubacteriales bacterium | reverse complement strand
GTCAGAAATTGTCATACCGTTCCAGATACAGTCAATCTGCTTTGCATCCAAGGTAACAAACTTTGTATCCCAGTTGATTTCAACAAATTCAGGTGTAACGCCAAGCTTTGCACAAACTGCTTCTGCAAATTCTGTATCGAAGCCTGTGAGTTTACCGTCTTCCATATAGTTCATCGGTTAATAAATTGTGTAACCGATAACCAATTTGTCATCTGCTTTTTCGCCGCAAGCTGCAAAGCTTAATACCATAATAGCAGCAAGTGCCAGAACTAAAAGTTTTTTCATCATTTTCATAACTGATTTCTCCTTTATTTGTAAGTTATGAACATAGTATAGCACAAAACTTTACTGTTGTAAAGTGGTAAAGTGAATTTTTTTAAAATTTATTTGTTTTAAAGTATCATATGTGTTATAATTGTATCAACAAAACTATGGAGGTTTGATATGCCGTTACAATTTATTACCGGCAGAAGCGGCAGCGGAAAAACTTACTTTTGCTTAAGTAAAATGAAAGAGCTTTCCGACAATGGAACAAATACTGTTTTAATTGTTCCCGAACAATTGTCACTTTCTGCAGAACACGAAGCAATTGAATTTTTATCTTATCTTGACGACACCAAAAGTGTTTTAAGCTTTAACAGACTTTTTCACTACCTTTACAACAAATATATTTGTAAAAAGCGTACATCTGTCAGTAAGACGGGGAAATCAATGCTTCTTTCAAAAATAATATATGCAAACCGAAACAATCTTTCGGTTTATTCGGCGTCTGCTAAAAACTCAGATATATCAAATCAACTTCTTTCTACAATTTCCGAGTTTAAAAGATATGGTTATTCCCCTGAAGAATTGGAAAGTGAAATATCGCATCTTGACGACGGACTTACAAAATACAAAATGCAGGACCTTTCGATGATATACCGTAAATACGAAGAATGCCTTTCTCAAATGGGGTTTGACAATGATGATAATTTATCGTTTCTGGAACGTATTATACCGGATTGCTCCGAAATTTCCGAAACTGCGTATTTTATTGACGGGTTCGAGGGGTTTACTCCTCAGGAAATAAGTGTTATACGTGCTCTTTCCGAAAACTCCAAGCATGTTTATATCACTCTTACCATGGATAACAAGTACACCCCTGTTTTTTCGCCCGCTTATGACACCAAACGCAAAATTACAGAAATTATAACACCCGAAAAAGATATACATCTTGAAGGTGACCGCAAGCATCAAAACAACGAATTAAAATTTCTTGAACAGAACTACGGTATTTATTCCGGATGCAAGTATAATGAGCCAACCAAAAACATATTGACTTTTGTTTCCGATAATCAGTATGCAGAGGTTGATATGTGTGCAAGGGATATTATTGAAAAGACAAAACAAGGCTATAAATTTTCAGATATAGCAGTTATATTCGGTGACTCTGCAAGCTATCTGCCCATTATCAGCAGTTCCTTTGAAAAACACAGAATTTCATATTTTGCGGATAAAAAACATTCAATTGTATCTCATCCTCTTTCGGTTCTGCTTTTATCGCTCTGTGATATATTCATTGATAATTTTTCATACGAAAGCGTTTTTTCATTTTTAAAAACTTATCTTACCCACATATCTTTTGATGACGTGTGCATTCTTGAAAATTATATCTTAGCAACCGCAATCAAAGGCAAACAATGGGAAAAGGAATGGACCTTCAATACAGGCAATGACAACCTTAAGCATCTCAACGAACTAAGAGTTTCATTTTTAAATCTTGTTATGCCTTTCAGAAATTCAACGAAAGGTAAATCAAAATGTACGGATTATGTATTGGCTGTAAAGCAATTGCTGGAGACATTGTCTTTATCCGACAAAATATCCGATGAAACCATGCAGTTGATAAAAGACGGCAACAGCGAAAAGGCAATTGAATACAGGCAGATTTTCAATATGGTTGTTCAATGTTTAAATGAAATGCTTGTTTGTATGGATGGCATAACCTTCGGAATTGAACGTTTCCGAGATTATCTTAAGTCGGGGCTTTCAAGCTTGGAAGTCGGAATTATTCCTCCGCAGGTTAACAATGTTATATGCGGAGATATTACAAGGACACGTCTGAAAAATATCAAAATATTATATATTCTTGGATTAAACGACGGATTAATTCCGCCGTCTGTTTCGGGAACGGGAATAATCACCGACACAGAAAGAAGAATGCTTGAGAAACATAATATAAGACTTGCTCAGGATAATAAGAAGAAAGCATTGGAATTACCATATATGGTTTATCGTATGTTAAGTGCCCCCGGCGAAACACTTATACTTTCATACTCCCTGTCTTCCGCTGACGGCAATGTATTAAGGCCGTCAAACGTACTCAGCAACATTAAATACATATTTCCTGAGCTGACCGAAAGGAATTCTATTACTTGTTCTCCCGAAGAACTTGTCACAATTGCAGATGCTGCACTTTTAACGGCAGTGCAAAACCCGGAGGTTGACGAATTCAGACAAGTTATTTCGTGGTACGGCAAAAATCCCGAAAAAAAAGAAAAGATTAATTACGTACTTTCAGGAAAAACGTACGATTTATCTGCAAAACTTACTGAAAAACTAATCGGTAAAATATGGGGAGATAAAATCAACACCACAGTTTCAAGACTTGAAAGCTTTGCCAAATGTCCGTTTTCATATTTTATGAAATACGGTCTTGGTGTGTTTCCCAAAAAGGTTTACAGTTTTGACTCTCCCGATGCAGGAACTTTTATTCATAAAATTTTAGAGGATTACTGCTCTTATGTTACTCAGAATAATATTGACTGGAAAGAAATCACAAAGCAGGATTGCTACGCAAAGACCAACGAGCTGTCTTCGGCGGCACTGGAGGAAGTTTTAGCCAAGCTGCCTGTTTTAAGCAAGCGTTATGAATTTGCCGTGAAAAAATTAAAAAGTGCAGCCTGTGATGCGATGTGGGCGGTTGTTCATCACATAAGTGCAGGTAAATTTACGCCTTATACGGCTGAGCTTGATTTATCCTCAAACGAGGCTGTCCCTCCCCTTACCTGTGATACTCCCGAAGGCAGAAAAATGACTCTTTACGGGAAAATCGACCGCGTTGATACCGATGAGGGAATTTTCAGAATTATAGATTACAAATCAAGCCCCCACGACATTGATTTATCAAAAGTATATCAGGGATTTTCATTACAGCTTTTTGTATATTCGGCTGCATTGAAAGACAAGCTCGGCAAACCCGGCGGAATGTTTTACCTTGCAGTAACTAACCCAATAATCGAGCACACCGGTAACATAACGCCGGATGAAGCAGAAGCAAAAATAATGAAAGAATTTAAAATGTGCGGATATATGGTAGGTGAAGACGCAGAAGATACCATCAAACAAAATCACACGGAATTTACCGGATACTCTGATGTTATTTCAGCAAGAAACACAAAAGAGGGTTTTTCTTCACAAAGATTTTTAAATTCTGCCGAATATGAATACCTTACAAATCAGGTTCTTAAAAAATGCGGAGAATTTTCTGACGAGATTTTAAACGGTAACTTTGAGGTCAGACCTCTTGCAGAATCGGGTATATCCGCCTGTGATTACTGTGATTATTCTTCCGTATGCGGCTTTGATCCAAAATTCCATTCTTACAAATATGTAAGCCGTATGACAAAAGATGAAATTTTTGAAGGCCTTTATCACAAAGACGGAGGTGAAGAAAATGAGTGAAGTAAAATGGACCGAAAGTCAGCAGAGCGCTATCAGCTATCACAAAAGTTCTGTGATTGTATCCGCAGCTGCAGGCTCCGGTAAAACTGCCGTTTTGGTTGAAAGAATTATAAGAATGCTTGAAAACACAGATATTGACCGCCTGTTGGTTGTAACTTTTACTCAGGCTGCCGCTTCACAGATGCGTGAAAGCATCGCCGAAGCACTTGAAAAGAAAATCCGTTCGGATATAAGCGATAAGGAAAAGCAGCTTTATCACCGCCAGCTTTTGTTGCTTCCGGGTGCCAATATTTCCACTATGCATTCATTTTGCTCAAAAATTATAAAAGATAATTTTGACAAGCTTGAGCTTTCCCCTGACTATTCTTTAGCAGAACCCGACAGAAGCAATCTTTTGCTTTCACAATGTGTTGAGCAGCTTATTGACGGCGAATATGATGCCGGCAGTAAGGAATTCCTTGAATTTGCAGGAAATTATACCAGTTATAAAAACGATCAGGCTATATCTTCAATGTTATTAAGCTTGTATAATTTTTCACGCTCCGTACCATATCCAAATATGTGGTTTGACAATATTATCAAGACTTACGAAAATCCAACCATCGGCGGATGGATTGAAGATTTTTACAACAAAACAAGACATTGCCTTATTTCCGCAAAAAAAATGTGCAATGACCTTTTAACATATCTTTCGGCTGAAAATGAAAAAGAGATAACTGAAAAGCACCTCATTCCGCTGATTTCGGGAGATTTTATTGCAATAAATTCTTGTCTGGAAGAAGCACATAACTTCAGCAGCATATATGAACTTGTTAATAATATTAAATTTAAAAACTTTCCCGCTTTGAAAGATGCAAAAACACATCCTGCTGTTTTATACACACGTCAAAAGCGTGATGCTGTCAAAGATTTCATTGCTGATGTAAAAAAGCAATATCTTAGATTTTCAATTGACGAAATCATAGAATTTTCCGCTTTACAGTTGCCGCATATCAAAGAGCTTGTAAGACTCACCAAAAAGCTTGACGAACTGTATTCTTCAAAAAAACGTTCGCTTAATCTGCTTGATTTTAATGACTTGGAGCATATGGCAATAAAGCTTTTGACGGATGAGCACGGAAATCCCACCAACTGTGCAATGCAGTTGTCAGAAGAATTTGATGAAATAATTGTGGACGAATATCAAGACACAAACGATGTTCAGGAAGCAATTTTAAATGCAGTATCAAACAAAAAGTCCAACATTTTTATGGTTGGCGATATGAAGCAAAGTATTTACCGCTTCAGAAATACGGCTCCCGAGATATTCCTGTCCAAAACCGAAAGCTATTCCGACTCAGACTGTGACACGGGAAAAAGAATTTTTCTTTCCAGCAACTTCAGAAGCAGAAAAAATATTCTTGATTTTTCAAACCTGATTTTTGAACAGATAATGAGTAAAGAGCTGGGGGAAATAGAGTATGGTGAAAACGAAGCTCTGCACTACGGGGCAAGCTATGAAGAAACCGACCCGCCGATAGACATTACAGTTATAGAAAAAAATGAATATACCGATTTTTCGGCAATTGAGCAGGAAAGTGCTGTAATTGCAAACAAAATTAACTCGCTTATTACTTCCGGATTTAAAGTCACCGACAAAAAAACAAAAAAAATGCGTCCTGTTACATATAAAGATTTCGTAATTCTCTTAAGAAATACCAAAAATGTATCGGATGAAATGGCAGCTTTCCTGACCGAATGCGGAATTCCCGTATATAATGACGGCGGCAAAGAATTGCTTTTGTCATCGGTTGAAGTGCAAACAGTTATTTCGTTTTTAAAGATAATTGACAATCCGTACAACGATATTCCGCTTATCGCCGTACTTCGCAGTCCGCTTTACAAATTTGATGACGATTTACTGATGGAAATCACAAAAAGCGGTGAAAAAAACACGGCATTTTTTGAAAAACTAAAATATTTTGAGCACGAAAAAATCTCAGCATTTATATCTGACCTCGAATATTACAAAAAGCAGGCTTCAATTCTGTCCGTATATGAACTGACAGACCTTGTTATTCAGAAAAATATGCTGATGGAATTTTCAGCAACCATGCCCGGAGGAAGTCAGCGGATTTTAAATTTGAGATATCTGCTGAGACTTGCCGATAATTACGTTAAAAATTCATCAGGCGGTTTGTTCGGATTTTTAGTTTACGTTGACAGTTTCAGCAACCACTCGCAGGGTATGACATCACCAAAAATTCTGCCGGACACAAGCGATGTTGTAACCATTACCACCATGCATAAAAGTAAAGGTCTTGAATATCCTGTTGTAATTATTCCGCGGCTTGGAAAAGCGATGAGAAATTTAGACCTTTCATCTAAGGTTTTAATTCATAAAAATATCGGAATTGGATTTGACTATATTGACGCTGAAAACCACACTAAAATTCCCTCTCCCATAAGAGCAGTAATTTCCGGCAAAACCACCGATGAACATTTATCGGAGGAGCTCAGGGTTTTATATGTTGCACTTACACGTGCAAAAGAAAAACTAATATTAATCGGCTCTGTTGACAGTCATGAAAAAATGCTGGAAAACCTTTCAAATGCACTTTACGAACAAAGCTATAAGTTCCCGCCGCATATTGCAAAATCTGCAAACAGTTACTTGTTATGGATTTTGCTTGCAATTTCAAGGCATAAATCATTTGAAAAAATTCTTGAAAGCAATGGCTATGACAACAACACTTTAACCGATTTATCGAGCATTGATTTAAAACTTATAAATAATGTGGAGTTTTCTGCTTATAAAAACACTAATCAAATTGTTGATTTTGATTTTTGCGATATTTCCGATGCAGTCAGACAAAAGCTTGAATATAAGGTGCCTGACGTAGGTCAAGGTGTTTTTTCAAAATATTCCGTATCTGAGCTTAAACGCTACATTGAGAACGAAACCGACCATAAAGACTATTTTGAAAAATTAGTCAACGTATCAAATCTGAGCATTTCTGCAAAAGTTACATCTTCGCAACGAGGAAGTGCAATACACAAGGTATTTGAGCTGATTGATATCAATGGCGTATCATCAGAAAACGACATAAAATCTTTTACCGAATTGCTTGTAAAAAAAGAAATTCTGACTGCAGAGGAATCCATTCTCATTCCATGTGATAAAATATGGAATTTCTTCCTGTCTGAAATCGGTCAGCGGTTGAAAAAAGCTGAATATTACAAACGCGAAGTTCCGTTTAACATTCATATTTCCGAAGATTTCAAAGCACGTATCGAAAGCAATTTAAAGGTTCAGCTGCAGGGAGTTATTGACTGCTACTTCAAAGACTCTTACGGATATACAATTATTGATTTTAAATCTGATAAAATCACAAATGAAAACAAAGAAAGCAAGATCGAAAATTACAAAAAACAACTTGAGTTTTACACAATGGCTCTCAAAGCAATGAAAAAAGATGCATCAGTTAAAGCTTGCATATATTTTCTTGATGATAATACCACCGTATGGCTATAGGGTAAATATTTACATTGACTCTCTCCGTTTGCCTGTGTTAGCATAGATATACGGAGGTGAAAACTGATGAAAAAAATTATATCAGGAATACTTGCAGGAATAATTGCGATTTCTGTATCTGCTTCAGCACTTGCCGACGGCATCGACGTTATTATCAACGGTAAGCCTGCTGAATTTGACAACACGCCGTTTATATCGAACAACAGAGTGTTTGTCCCTATGAGAGACTTATTTGAAACAATCGGTGCAACTGTTTCCTGGGATGACAATGCACAATGTGCTGTTGCATCGCTCGGCGACAAAACAATATGTTTTACAATCGGAAGTAACGTTGTAACACAAAATGGTGATGAATATGTTTCGGATTCTGTCTGTCAGCTTGTGGGCAACAAAACGTTTGTACCGCTTCGTATAATACTTGAGCTTCTTGACTTTACCGTTAACTGGAACGGTAATGACAACAAGGTAGAAATTGAAACGCCCCCTTCATCGGATTCTATTGAAAACGAAAACAAGCCTGTTCAGGACGAAAATCAGGACAGTATGATTTCCGTTTCTGAATACGAACTTAAAGTTTTGGAGCTTGTAAATATTGAACGTGAAAAGAACGGATTGTCGGCACTCACGTGGAATTCAAAGCTTGCAGAGGTTGCAAGAACTCATAGTATGGATATGGCAGAAAGAAACTTTTTCAGCCATACAAACCCTGACGGCAAATCGCCGTTTGACAGAATCAAAGCGTACGGAATTTCTTACTCACGTGCCGCTGAAAATATTGCAGTCGGTCAATCTACCCCTGAAGAAGTTGTTGAAAGCTGGATGAATTCCGAAGGACACAGAGCCAACATTCTTAACAGTTCGTTTACAAGTCTTGGTGTGGGCTACCACAAATCAAACTCAGGTTATAAGCATTATTGGACACAATGCTTTACCGGCTAAATATTTATCCCCGGAATTTGGTTTTCCGGGGATTTAAATTACAATACTTTTTTGTGAAAACATATTGATTTTTTGTCCTGTATATGCTAAAATGTATCGTATGTATTTCAAGTATTTCAAAAAAGAGGGTACTTATGTATAAAATTATTTTTGTGGACCCTGACAGTGCGGTCATTGATACAATTTGCAATATATTTGACTGGAAGGAAATGGGCATTGAACCTGTCGGAATGTTTGATAACGCCAAAGATGCCTCTATTTTTTTAAAGTCAAATCATGTTGATGCGGTTTTAACCGAAGTTAACATTCCTGAATTCAGCGGCATTGACCTTGCAAGATACGTTAACAAAAATCATCACGAAACAATTGTTGCTTTTATGTCAAAATTTGCATCCTTTGAATATGCTCAGCAGGGTATTCTGGAGGGTGTGTGCGATTATTTGTTAAAGCCTATCACCTTTAACAGTTTGAGAACCACCTGCTACCGAATTCTGGCAAAGCTTAATAACCTGCACAAATCGCTCAACAAAAATGAAATCATAGAAACCGGCACCATTTCTCAGATTGTTTCTGACTACCTGATGAATGCAGTTAATGAGCCTATCAACCTGCAGTCATTATTTGCTCTGAACAACATTGACATTGATGTTCACAACACTCCCGCAGCTGTTGTAAAAATTTCCATAACAAATATTACTCAATATCTTACCAACACCTGGAAATATGGGAAAGACGCACTTTACGATGCAATACTTAAGCAATTCCCCCATGGTGCACCTATAACAATTGTACCAGGCTTTTACTTTTTTGACTCAATTGAATGTGTTATATTCGGGCAAAAAGACTTCCCTCTTTCTGACTTCAAAAAAGTACTTACTGCACTTTTGGCTTCTCTTGCCGAAACCTGTAAAACCGTAATGCACCTTAACGTGCTTATTAACATTATTGCAATTAAGCACAACATAACTCTGGTTAATAAAGTCCGTATAATCAGAGGCGTTGAAAAAAGCAAAATTGATTCGTTGATTTCACAAATCAAGCTTGGCGATAAATACGAATCCATAAATTATTATAATTCCCTGATTGCCAACCATGACCTTGATTTTATCAAAGGGCTTTCAAAGTCTATACGAACTGCCATTAAAGAGTGCCTTGACGGTCAAAATCTTGATGATATCGATATAAATACAAGATATATGAACTCGCTTACCGACAGAAACGCTTACATAAACTATTCAAGAAAAATGATTGTCCGTGCCACAGAGCATTTTGCAGGAATGTTTGCAAGAAATTACGATGCACTTATTAGTGCAAAAGAATATGTTCAGCAGCATTACGCCGAAGATATTTCTCTTGTTGAGGTTGCAAACCATGTATCTCTCAGTCCGTCATACTTCAGCAAACGGTTTAAAAAGGATAACAATATGAATTTTATCGACTATTTGATTGATGTTCGTATCCAACGTGCCAAAGTGCTTTTGATAAGCAGCAGATACAAAGTTAATGAAATTTGCAAAATGTGCGGATTTAACAGCCTTAATCACTTTTACAAAACATTTAAAGACGTTACCGGGTACACCGCCCAGCAGTACAGAACTATGCACAAAAACGCAGTTGAAGAATAACAGCCGCCCTTCGGGGCGGTTGTTTTTTTCAAATATCAATTTTTGCAAGTCCTGCTTCTGATGTTTCTTTATATGATGTATGCATATCAAGACCTGTTTCTTTCATCGTCTGCACCACTCTGTCAAACGAAATCTTTCTTGTATCCCATAAAAAGCTCGCTAAATTTACTGCATTTATTGCTCTCATTGCAGCTACTGCATTTCGTTCAATGCATGGAATTTGAACAAGTCCGCAAATAGGGTCACATGTAAGCCCGAGATGATGCTCAATTGCAATTTCCGCCGCATATTCAATCTTTTCGATGTTAAGCTGAAACAATTCAGCAAGAGCGGCGGCTGCCATTGCGCAGGCACTTCCAACCTCTGCCTGGCATCCGCATTCTGCACCTGAAATTGAAGCATTTGTTTTAATTAAATTTCCGATTATTCCTGCAGTTTCAAGTGCGTGTATTATATCCAGGTCGCTGAAATTATTCTTTTGCTGCTGGTAGTAAAGAACTGCCGGAAGTACACCTGCCGCACCGCATGTCGGGGCAGTAACAATCTTTTCGCCCGAAGCATTTTGTTCGCTTACTGCAAAAGCATACGAGCAAACCATACGGTTTTCTCTTGTTTCTGACGTTTCATCTATATGCTGAGAATTAAAAAGCGATTTTGCTTTTTTCTGAACTTTAAGCTCTCCCGGAAGGACACCCTCATCATCAAGACCTTTGATAATTGATGTTTTCATTGCATTCCAGATATTATTCATATATTCAGAAAAAGCTGCACCTTCTGTTTCTTCTGCGTACTGCCAGAGCTTTTTTCCGTTGGATTTGCAATAGTCTGCGATATCACAAAATTTACCTAGTTTATAAATTCTTTCAGGTTTTTCAATCTCATGGTCATCAAAAGCAATACTCCCGCCGCCTACACTCATTACTCTTACTTTGTCAAGCAGTTTTTCACCCGAATATGCAAACATATCCATTGTATTTGGATGAGGAATATTTTTCTCAATTAAATTAAATTCAACCCGACACTCAACAGGTGCAAAAGTTTTTTTGATAACAACATCGCTGCCGTGCCCCTTTCCTGTTTTGGCAAGAGAGCCGTATAAAATCACCTTGAAAAAGTCAGCAACAGGATTTTTGTTTTTAAATATTATACATGCCTTTTCAGGTCCGATTGTGTGTGAGCTTGATGGACCCCTTCCGATTTTATAAAGCTCGGTTAAAGATTCCATACCGCAATTTAAGTCGGTTTTACCTTTTTTTGACTGTGCATTTAAAAAATATTCAAGCGGAACATCAAACATTTTTGAAAGTGTTATGAGATTCTGCGATGACGGCATAGATAATCCGTTTTCCCACTTTGAAATTGCTCTGTCGCTTATACCAAGATATTCCCCCAGCTTTTTCTGGGAAATATTATTCCTTGTTCTTAATTTTTTTATTGATTCGGGCTGAAATTCGTGCATAAACCTTACCTCTTTGTAATTTATTAGTATTATTATACATAATTTTTCCTCAACTATAAAGGTGTTTGATTTAAATTTAATTTTTTTACATCAACTATTAGTTGATATTTTAATTATATCATATTTATACCCTTAAATCAAGATAAAAAACAGTTTTCGTTATGGGTCATAACCCAAAATTCACGCTCGCTTTCGCCTTTTAAAAGAGTAGTAGCAGCAAGCATTTCACCCACGCCAAAAGGGTCAAATCTTTCAGGCTCGCTGTCCGGGTCGTTAAACACACAGGCACCTATTACCTTACCATCTTTTGCAGCAATTCTTATCCGGTTAAAATCCATATCCGAAGCCCGTTTTTTGTATTCATAAAGCCAGCTCGGTTTTAAGAACTCATTATCCGGAGTTCAATAAGTTCATTTATACCGCCACCCTTTATATTTCGGATAATCATAAAACCCTCCCGATGCCTTTTCGTAATTATACCATTTTTAATAAAAGTGTAAAGCAACCCACAGTTTAATCCTTGACTTAATTTTTCTTAACGAATGGTAAAAAAAAGTGGTGAAACATAAGTTTCACCACTTTTTTAATTCAAATTACTGATTCTGATATTTGTTGATAATTTCGTCAAGCTTGCCTGATGCTTTAAGGTCTGCTAACACTTTATTGATTTTTTCCAAAAGCTCTGTGTTGCCTTTCTTAACTGCAATAGCATATTCTTCTGTTTCAAATGAAGGATCTTCAATTACCTTTAAGCCCTCATTTTTGTCTACGAACATTTTAGCAGGCTGAAGGTCGATAACAACTGCATCAAGCTTACCATTTTTAAGTTCCATAACCGCGTCTACACCGCGTTTGAAAGTAAGCATATCTTTAATCTGGTATGTTTCCGAGCAGATAACTTCACCTGTATAACCTGTGATAGCACCAACCTTTTTGTCAAGGATATCTTCAACAGATTTGATGTCGCTGTCTTCCGCAACGATAATACCCTGTGTAGCTGTGTAATATGTGTCAGAAAAATCAACTTCTTTTCTTCTTTCGTCATTAGCTGTCATACCTGCTGCTACAAAATCAACTTTGCTTGTACTTAAAGCACCTAAAAGTGATTCAAATTCCATATCGTTGATTTTAAGTTCTTTGCCGAGTTCTTCAGCAATTGCAGCACCGATTTCAGCATCGATACCAACAATTTCGTCGCCTTCAACAAATTCAAATGGTTCAAATGCAGCGTTTGTACCCATTGTTACAACGTTTTCGTCTGCACCTGTGCATGATACCAAAGCTACTGCCATTACAGCAACCAAAAGTAATGCAATGATTTTTTTCATAATAAATCTCTCCTTTTTATTTTTAACTCTTAATGAGTTATTTACAGTACAGAATTCAAAAATGCCTTTGTTCTTTCATTTTTGGGATTTGAGAATAGTTCTTCAGGCTCTGCCTGTTCGACAATAACACCGTCATCCATAAACAAAACTCTTGAACCTACCTCTTTTGCAAAGCCCATTTCGTGTGTGACTATGACCATGGTCATACCCTGATTTGCAAGGTCTTTCATAACATCTAAAACTTCACCGACCATTTCCGGGTCGAGTGCACTTGTAGGCTCGTCAAAAAGCATAATTTCAGGTTCCATTGCAAGTGCTCTTGCTATTGCAATTCTTTGTTGCTGTCCGCCTGAAAGCTGCCCCGGGAAGCTGTTGGCTTTATCTTCAAGTCCTACTTTCTTCAAAAGCTGTCTTCCGAGTTTTTCTGCTTCTTCCCTGCTCATTTTCTTTATTTTCATTGGAGCAAGGGTAATGTTATCCATAATACTTAAATGAGGAAAAAGATTGAACTGCTGAAAAACCATACCCATTTTTTGCCTTACTTTATTGATATCAACACCTTTACTGTTGATAACTTCTCCGTTTAACGCAACAGTTCCGCTTGTAGGCTCTTCCAGAAGGTTAAGACACCTTAAAAATGTACTCTTACCTGAGCCCGAAGGCCCGATAACAACAACCTTCTCACCTTGTTTTATTTCCTCATTAATGCCTTTCAGCACTTTAAGACCTTTAAAATCTTTATGCAAATTTTCAACTTTAATCATTATTTTCCCTCTTATCTTGCATCTGATTTGCCAAGTTTTTTCTCAAGCTTACCCAAGAAATATGTCAACACTTTAACAACAACAAAATAAATTACTGCTATCGCAAAAAGCGGCCAGAAAGAGTTGTAAGTTCTGCTTGTAATAATCTGTGACGCCTTGGTGAGCTCATATGCACCGATATACCCTGCAACAGAAGTTTCTTTTACAAGAACAATAAACTCATTACCAAGTGCCGGCAAAATATTTTTGATTGCCTGCGGAAGAATTATGTATCTCATTGTAAGCCCTTCGCTTAAGCCTAAAGACCTTCCCGCTTCTGTCTGACCTTTATTAATAGACTGAATACCTGCTCTTATAATTTCAGCAATATATGCCGCACTGTTCAAGCCAAATGCAATTGATGCAACAATTGTTTTATCAATATCTACAGATGCAAATACAACAAAGTTAATGATAAGAAGCTGCACAAACGACGGGGTACCTCTTATAACATCGATAAACGCGTTTGATATCCATCTGAGCAGTGCAATAAAAACGTTTTTCGACTTCGAAATTTTGGCAAGCGCCAAAACAACGCCCAAAACAACACCGATGATTACTGCAAAAAGCGAAATTTCAAGAGTAACTCCCAAGCCTTTTAGCAACAGCAACCATCTGTTGTTATCAAGAATATTTGTCTGAAAACCTTCTGCAAGGTTATACCAAAACTGCATACATACACCTCTTTTAACTGTCTGACACACCAAAAATGTGTAGTTTAACCTACAAAATTGTACCATATATTCATAAAAAAGTCAACAGCTTTGCCCTGCTATGAATTAAAATACAGTTTTTACATTATTTGTCCGTGTTTTTTATCTGTCAAAGCTTGCAAAATACCCATAAATTTGATATAATCATATAGATAATTACAAAATACAATCAGGAGACTACATATGAAGAAACTGATATGTTTTTTAATATTTACGCTGGCTATCATACAAAACGTTGCATCTTTTGCATATGAGATGCCGCAAACAGTTAAAATAGGACTTTTTTACAATACTGCCGCCAAAGATGAAATCACCATTTCATGTCCTAATGGTGTTGAGTTGTTTGATACAACCGGTAAGCTGGCTGCTGCAAACGAATTCTGCTTCACAGTTTCAGAGGGAAAGCTTTGCACATATGACGATACCGACACTTACATTGCCGAAGGAGATGTAACACTATATCCGATAAATGACCATATTCAAGTGAATTCCACCCCATACAGAGGCATAATTATCCTTAAAGTTGACTCTAATCAGAAAATCACTGTTATAAACGAAGTAAATATTGAAGAATATTTATACAGCGTATTACCAAAAGAAATGTCTACGGGATTTCCTTATGAAGCTTTAAAAGCACAGGCAGTTTGTGCAAGAACTTATACTATCAATAATATCGGCAGATTTAAAGAATATGGATTTGACCTTACCGATAACACACTTTCTCAGGTGTACGGCGGAGTTAATGTTGAAGCTGACGACTGCACAAATGCAGTTGAAGACACAAAAGGTATGGTAGTTACCTACAACGGCAGCCTTGCCGAGACCTTCTATTATGCCTCATCAAGCGGTGAAACCCTTGATGTCAAAGATGTCTGGGGTTCAACAACATACCCTTACCTCATTTCAGTTGAAGATACTTACCAGAGTGTGATTTATCCAAACGGATACACCTGGGAGATAGCATATACTGCAGAAGAAGTGACAAAGCTTATGAATGAAAAGGGTTTTTCTCTGGGCACAATTAAAGACATTACAATCGACAAAACCTCTCCGCAAGGTGCAGTTACATCTCTTACTTTTGTGGGAGAACGCGGTTCAAAAACTTATACTCTGGGCAATACCAGAACTGTTTTGGGACTTAAAAGTCAGGTGTTTAAAATTTCAAAAGAATACTCAAGAAATGAATATAAAACAAGCTTTATAACCTCAGACGGTGTTGTTTCAGCCAACAATTCAGGCTATGTAATTTCATCATCCGGGATAGATAAAGCTGATGCACAATATGCTGTCACATCAAACGGTATCACTAAAATATCTTCATCATATTCCGAGCAGGCTGCCGACAAGTTCGTTATTTACGGATCGGGTTACGGTCACGGAATCGGTATGAGCCAGAACGGTGCCAAGGGTATGGCAAAATCAGGGTTTACTTACGACCGGATTTTAATGCACTACTTCCCCGGTTGTATAGTAGAATAATTATTCAGGAGAATTTAAGATATGCAAAATTTACAACTTTCAGATTTTTATTATGATTTACCAAAAGAACTGATAGCTCAAACGCCGCTTGCTGACAGGTCATCTTCAAAACTGATGGTTTTAAACAGAAAAAATAACACAATAGAACATAAAACTTTTAAAAATATTACCGATTATATTGAAAAAGGCGACTGCCTTGTGCTTAACAACACAAGAGTTCTGCCCGCACGTCTTTACGGAATTAAAAAAGGTACAGGCGCACATATTGAGTTTTTACTCTTAAAAAGGCTTACCGACACCAGATGGGAGGTTATGGTAAAGCCGGGAAAAAGAGCTAAAATCGGAACTGAAATTGTATTTGGCGATTCAATACTTTCCGCAACCATTGTGGAGGAAGATATTGAATCAGGGCTTAAAACCGCAGAGTTCCATTTCGACGGAATTTTTGAAGAAATATTAGACAAGCTTGGTGAAATGCCGCTTCCGCCCTATATTACAGAAAAACTGGAAGATAAAGAAAGATATCAGACTGTGTATTCAAAAAATGCAGGCTCTGCAGCTGCACCTACGGCAGGCTTGCACTTTACCGATGAACTCTTGGATGAATTAAAGGCAAAAGGTGTTAAAATTGCTTTTTTGACGCTGCATGTAGGTCTTGGAACTTTCAGACCTGTTAAGGTTAACGATATTACTACTCATAAAATGCATTCCGAATTTTTTCAGATTGACCAAGAGGCATGTGATGCTATAAATGAAACAAAAAAAGCCGGCAAAAAAATCATTTGCGTAGGCACAACTTCTACAAGAACCCTTGAATCTGTTGCCGATGATAATGGTTTTATGTCTGCCAAAAGCGGTTGGACAGACATTTTTATTTACCCCGGCTATAAATTCAAAATTGTAGATAAGCTTATCACAAACTTTCACTTACCCGAATCAACACTTCTGATGCTGGTAAGTGCGATATATGACAGAGAGCATATTTTAAAAGCATATTCCGAAGCTGTAAAAAACAGTTACCGTTTCTTCTCATTCGGTGATGCGATGTTCATTGTTTAGCATATAAAATACAATCCCTCAGTCAGCTGCGCTGACAGCTCCCTTTACACAAGGGAGCCCCAAAAAGCCCTCCTTGTGTAAAGGAGGGTGGCACACGAAGTGTGACGGGAGGATTGTCCGGTGAATTGCTGATAAACTATAAACTTCGAGGATGCGATGCTGATTGTTTAGCAGATAAAATGTTGTAGGGGTCATTCACGAATGACCCGCGGGCGATTCGTGAATCGCCCCTACGAATATCACATAAACCGTAAACTATGATAATGCGATGTTGATAAATTAGGAGATTATTATGTTTGATTTAAAACTTACCGACGGCAGTGCAAGACGCGGCTCTTTCAAAACTGTTCATGGGACAATTCAGACCCCCGTGTTTATGAATGTCGGAACTGCTGCTGCCATAAAAGGCGGAATTTCAACCAACGATTTAAAAGTTATGGGTTGTCAGGTTGAACTTTCCAACACCTACCACCTTCATTTAAGACCGGGTGACGATGTTGTTAAAGATATGGGCGGTCTTCATAAATTCATGAACTGGGACAGACCGATACTCACCGACAGCGGCGGTTTTCAGGTTTTTTCGCTTGCAAAGCCAAAGGATATAACCGAAGACGGAGTTAAATTTTCATCGCACATAGATGGCAGAAAGATTTTTATGACTCCTGAATTAAGTATGCAAATCCAGTCAAATCTTGCATCAACAATTGCTATGGCGTTTGATGAATGTATTGAAAACCCCGCAACATACAATTATACCAAAAATTCTGTTGAGCGTACCACACGCTGGCTTAAACGCTGTAAAGCCGAAATGGAAAGATTGAATTCTCTTGACGGCACTATCAACAAAAATCAGTTGCTTTTTGGCATAAATCAGGGCAGCACATATAATGATATAAGAGTTGAGCATATGAAAAGGATTGCCGAGCTTGACCTCCCCGGTTATGCCATCGGCGGTCTTGCAGTTGGTGAAACTGCCGAAGAAATGTATGACGTAATCGAACACGTTGAACCGCATATGCCCCAAAACAAGCCGAGATATTTAATGGGTGTGGGAACTCCTGTTAATATTCTGGAGGCGGTAAACCGCGGTGTCGACTTTTTTGATTGCGTAATGCCAAGCAGAAATGCAAGACACGGTCACATTTTCACTTCAAACGGAATTATCAACATCAAAAATGAAAAATATGAACGTGATGACACACCTTTTGACCCTAATTGCGACTGTGAAGCCTGCAGAAGTTATTCTAAGGCGTATATCAGGCATTTATTCAAGGCAAATGAAATTCTGGCTCTTCGTCTTTGCGTAATACACAATCTGACATTTTACAATAAATTAATGGAAAATATCCGCAACTCACTTGACAACGGAAATTTCAAGGAATTTTACCGTGAAAATTGTATTAAATTGGCACAAAGATTGTAATTTCTATTGACATATCGTCATTTAAATGATATTATAATATATTAAATGAACTATACATTTATAAACATAAGAAAGGAATGTTTTTATGCATTTTAACGTTGGAATTATCGGTGCAACAGGTATGGTTGGTCAGAGATTTATTACCCTCCTTGAAAATCATCCCTGGTTTGAAATTAAAGTTTTGGCAGCATCTTCAAGAAGCGCAGGAAAAACCTATGAAGAAGCTCTCGGCTCAAGATGGGCTATGAAAACTCCCCTTTCAGATAAAATCAAAAAAATGCCTGTTTATGATGCAGTAGCTGATATGGACAAAATCACTTCGGAAGTTGATTTTGTTTTCTGTGCTGTTGATATGAAAAAAGACGAAATCAGAGCATTGGAAGAAGCTTATGCTAAAAAAGAATGCCCTGTTATTTCTAATAACTCTGCTCACAGAGGAACAAAAGATGTTCCTATGATTGTTCCCGAAATCAACCCCGAGCATGCTGAAATTATTCACGCTCAGAGAAAAAGACTCGGAACAAAAAGAGGATTTATTGCTGTTAAGTCGAACTGCTCACTTCAAAGCTATGTTCCCGCAATTCATCCTTTGATGAAGTTTGGTCCTAAAAATGTACTTACCTGTACTTATCAGGCTATTTCAGGTGCAGGAAAAACATTTGAAAGATGGCCTGAAATTATTGATAACGTTATCCCCTTTATCGGCGGCGAAGAAGAAAAAAGCGAACAGGAACCGCTTAAAATCTGGGGTAAGGTTGAAGGTAACGAAATCAAAAACGCTTGTTCTCCCGCAATTACTGCTCAGTGTATAAGAGTTCCCGTTTCAGACGGACATTTAGCTGCAGTATTTGCATCTTTTGACAAAAAGCCTACCAAAGATGAAATCTTGCAGGCTTGGAAAGAATTTAAAGGTGTTCCTCAGGAGTTGGAACTTCCGTCTGCTCCCAAGCAGTTCTTAAACTACTTTGAAGATGACAACAGACCGCAGACAAAGCTTGACAGAGAGTTAGAGGGCGGTATGGCTGTTTCAATCGGAAGATTGAGAGAAGACACTCAGTATGATTACAAATTTGTATGTCTTTCACATAACACATTAAGAGGTGCTGCAGGCGGTGCTGTATTAATGGCAGAACTTTTGGCTGCAAAAGGTTATCTTGACTAATTTTAAGGAATGGTGTTTTAAATGAAAAAGAGAATATTTGAGGGTTCAGGTGTTGCTATTGTT
Source organism: uncultured Eubacteriales bacterium (assembly GCA_964492155.1). GTDB lineage: Bacteria > Bacillota > Clostridia > RGIG6154 > RGIG6154 > RGIG2094. The sequence goes on along the minus strand of CAZBJD010000014.1, from coordinate 8,791 downwards.
ACTCCTTTTAACGAAAAAGGTGTTAACTTTGCAGAGCTTGACCGCTTAATTGAGTTTAACATTGAAAATTCCACAGACGCTATCATCATCTGCGGTACTACCGGCGAATCTGCTACAATGCCCGACAAAGAGCATGTTTCAGTTATTGAGCACACAGTTAAAAAGGTTAACGGAAGAATTCCTGTTATCGGCGGAACCGGAAGCAACGATACCGCTCATGGTGTTGAGCTTTCAAAAATGGCTGCAGCTACCGGTGTTGATGCTCTTTTGTGCGTTACCCCATATTATAACAAAGCAACACAAAAGGGTCTTATCAAGCATTATGAATTGGTTGCAAATGCAGTTGACGTTCCGATTATTCCCTACTGTGTTCCATCAAGAACAGGTGTAAACATTCTCCCGCAGACTGCTTATGAGTTATCAAAAATTGATAACATCGTCGGCATCAAAGAAGCAAGCGGAGATATTGTTCAGGCTATGGAAATCAGAAATCTCTGCGGCGATGATTTTGCTATTTATTCAGGAAACGACGATATTAACGTACCGCTTATGTCAATCGGTGCAGTTGGTGCAATTTCTGTACTTGCAAATGTTGTACCAAAAGAAACTCATGAAATGTGCAAGCTTTGTCTTGAAGGCAAATTTGACGAGGCTTCAAAGCTTCAGCTTAAATACTTAAATCTTATCAAAGCACTTTTCTGCGAGGTTAATCCTATCCCTGTTAAAGCTGCATTAAAGCTTATGGGCTTTGACACAGGGCTCTTGCGTATGCCTCTTACAGAAATGGAATACAAAAATCTTGAGGTATTAAAAGCAGAAATGCAAAAGTGCGGAATTATCGCATAAATTTTTAAAAATACAAAGGATGATTTTAAGTGATTAAACTTATTATATCAGGCTGCAACGGTAAAATGGGAACTGTTATTTCTGATCTTGTGAAAAACGATGAAAATATCGAAGTTGTTGCAGGATTTGACATTAACACTGCTTCAGAAAACGGTTACCCTGTTTATGCAACTCCCGATGAATACAAAGGTGATGCCGATGTTATTATCGATTTTTCTCATCCATCGTGTTTAGAAGGTGTTCTTAAGTATGCTACGTGCACAAAAACTGCAGTAGTAGTTGCAACAACAGGACTTTCTGACGAACAGAAAGCCGCTATGGCAAAAGCATCCGAAGAAACTCCGGTGTTCTTTTCAGCCAATATGTCAATCGGTATAAATCTCTTAATTGAACTTGTTCAGCAAGCTGCAAAGGTGTTGGAAGAAAACTTTGATATTGAGATTATCGAAAAGCATCACAATCAGAAAATCGATGCTCCCAGCGGCACTGCCCTTGCTATTGCAGATGCTGTAAATGAAGTTGTGGCAAACAAAAAGGAATATATTTATGACCGCCACAGTGTAAGAAAGAAAAGAGCTGTTTCCGAAATGGGAATTCACACCCTGAGAGGCGGCACAATTGTCGGCGAACACGAAGTAATCTTCGCAGGAAACAACGAACTTATCGAAGTTAAACACACTGCAACATCAAGAGAAGTTTTTGCAGTTGGTGCAGTTGCGGCAGCAAAATTCTTAGCAGGAAAACCTGCAGGCTTTTACTCTATGAAAGACTTGGTAAATGAATAAAAAAATAAGACCACCGTTTTGGTGGTCTTATTCTTTTATTCTTCTTCAGTTTCTTCGTGGCATTTGCAGCTGCCGCCTTCACAGCAGCAACAGTTTTGTTCTTCAACAAAAATGCCTTTTCTTGTGTAGTAATCGCCAATAGCTTTTTTGATTGCTTCTTCAGCAAGCACGCTGCAATGAATTTTAGCAGCCGGAAGTCCGCCCAACGCTTCAACAACCTCACTGTTTTTAAGTCTTAAAGCTTCGTCAATGCCTTTGCCTTTAATCATTTCTGTAGCAACTGAGCTTGTTGCAATTGCAGCTCCGCAGCCATATGTTTTGAACTTAACGTCTGTGATAACTTCATTTTCATCAATCTTGAGATACATTTTCATAATATCTCCGCATTTTGCATTTCCAACCTCGCCTACTCCATTTGCGTCTTCAATTTCGCCAACATTTCTGGGGTTCGTAAAATGATCTAAAACTTTTTGTGTATATTCCATAATTATTCTCCTTTATTCTCTTTTAATACTTCTTCGTAGAGAGGTGACATCTGTCTTAATCTGTCAACAATTCCGGGAAGAACACTGAACAGATAATCAATATCATCATCTGTGTTTTCATAACCAAGTGAAAGTCTTAATGACCCATGTGCGATTTCGTGAGGCAGTCCGATTGCCAAAAGCACGTGTGACGGGTCGAGTGACCCTGATGTGCACGCCGAGCCTGATGAAGCACAGATATTGTTGATATCCAAAAACAACAGCAAGCTTTCGCCTTCAATATACTTAAAGGACAAATTAACATTACCAGGAAGTCTTTCAGTCGGATGTCCGTTGAGCTTAACATAAGGAATATTTTCCATAATTTCCTTGATTATTCTGTCCCTCATACGGGTTAAGTTAGCATTAACTTCTTCCATATGTTCACAAGACAACTGAAGTGCTTTTGCCATTCCCACAATACCCGGAACATTTTCAGTTCCTGCACGTCTTTTTCTTTCCTGTGCACCGCCTTCAATAAGATTATACATCTTAACGCCTTTTTTGACATAAAGTGCACCAACGCCCTTAGGACCATTGAACTTATGGGCAGACATTGTAAGTATATCAATATTCATATCCTTAACATCAATCGGAACGTGACCTGCCGCCTGAACTGCATCAGTATGGAAATAAACCCCGTGCTTTCTTGCAATTTCACCGATTTCTTTAATCGGCTGAATTGTTCCGATTTCGTTATTTGCAAACATTACAGAGATTAAAACTGTTTTATCTGTAATTGCATCTTCTACATCTTTGGGGTTTACTCTTCCGAACTCATCAACAGGAAGATATGTTACCTTATATCCCTCTTTTTCAAGATATTTACAGGTATGAAGTATTGCGTGATGCTCAATCTGAGTGGTAATAATGTGATTACCCTTGGTTGAAGCATATACAACACCTTTAAGTGCCCAGTTATCTCCTTCTGAACCGCTTCCTGTAAAATATATTTCATTATTTTCGGCATTTATGCATTCAGCAACTGTTTTTCTTGCATTTTCAACAGCATGTCTGCTTGCTTTTGCCAGATTATATATACTTGACGGATTACCATAAAACTGACCAAAGTAAGGCAGCATTTCTGCAATAACTTCTGGTCTTGTAAAGGTTGTGGCTCCGTGGTCAAAATATACACTCTTACACGACATTTAAATTTCCTCCAAACTACACGGTTTTTTCCCGCTTATTTCTCTGACAAAATGGCAAAGACAACTTACTTTCGAGCGGTTTAATTCATAATAAACCTGAGTTCCGACCTTTGTTGATGAAACAAGCCCCGCTTCCGAAAGCACTCTCATATGATGCGACAAAGTTGGCTGAGATATTCCTATTTCTCCCAAGATTTCATTTGCACACATTTTGCCTTTTGCCACAATCTTAACTATCTTTAATCTGTTATCATCGGATAAAACTTTAAAGATTTCAGAAAGTGATGTATTCATAACACCCTCCTATTATTTTTTCCAAATATTATTATACACCAATATTTATATTTGTCAATATTTATTTTGATAAATATTCAACCTTTTTATAATTATTTTTCATTAGAGTTATTTTAACGCAAGAATCGGAAACATCACTTTGATACTACATACAAAAAAAGAAGCCAAAAATAATAATTTTGGATTCCTTTTTATGAATAAAATTTTTCTTACTTTACTTATTAAAATTTCTTTTGTATTCCATAGGAGAAGCTCCCATTTCTGCCTTAAACACCATTGCAAAATAGTTCTGGCTGGAAAACGCAAACTGTTTGCTTATATCGGCAACAGAAGTGCCATTTTTCAGCAAAGGAACAGCTGCAGCAAGCTTCATCCTGATAAAATGCTTACGGATGCCGCAATCTGCAAACTTTGAAAAAGTATATTTCATAGTGCTTGGTGCCATATGACAAAGACGTGCTATATCTTCTACAGACAAATCTTCCGACAAATGTCGTTGCATAACATCTATAATTGATTTATACCTGAGTGCATCTGCAGTCTGAGAAATGTTTGTATCCGCCGTTCTTTCATGAGAAAGGTAAATAATAAAGTTCTCCAAAGCACCTGAAAACTTCTGATCGAGTATATCTTCGTGTTGGCTTACTGTATCCAGAATGAGTTTTCCGTCAGAAAAAATATTCAGAAAAGTACCGGACTCCGCAGAATTTAAATGTATAATACCTTCCCCGATGTTCTGAGGTAAATACCCTTCTGTCTTGAAAGACATTGTATAAACACGAGGCTTTTTAGTTCCTCGTGACCAAACCTTATGAAATTCCATTGGTCTGTGGAAAATTATATCTCCTTTTTCCAATTCATAAATACGTTCATCTTCCGTTACACCAATTTGCCCTGAAGCCACATAAACTACTTCCCAGAAATCGTGAAGTTCGCCATTAAAATAAAAGTCAACATTTCTGTCCTCCACAAAAGCAGTATTGACAGATGTAACCGAAAAAGAGCGTTTGAGAAAATAGTGCACAAAATCACCTTGTCTAATTTTATAAAAAATATACCTAAAACTGTATTGTTTTATAATTTTGTTTATGATATGCTTAGTATATCACGAAAATAACATTTTGTAAAGGTGGTAAATTCAAAATGAAAGAAAAAGTAAAACTTGGTATTATCGGTCTTGGTAACAGAGGCTATCATATGACAAAAAATGTTTTTGGAGATATGCACGATGTAGAAATACATATGGTGTGCGATTTAGACAAAAATAAAACAGAAAAAACTCAAAGGGAATTTAAAGAAGAAAAGAACATTGATGTAAAGGGCACAACAAACTGGCACGATGTAGTAAACTGCGAGGAAATTGATGCAGTTTTTATTTCCACTTCATGGGCTATGCACGTTGAAATGGCAATAAATGCAATGAGAAAGGGCAAATATGCCGCAATCGAAGTTGGCGGCGTGTACGACATAAGTGATTGCTACAGACTTGTTGAGGCGCACGAAGAAACAGGAATGCATTGTATGATGCTTGAAAACTGCAATTATGGCAGACGCGAGCTTATGACGCTTCGCATGGCAAAAGAAGGAACCTTAGGCGAGATTGTTCACTGCACAGGTGCATATATGCACGACCTTCGTCCAAACGACTTATCAGGTACCAGCACTCAATGGGGTAAAGTCAACACTTATCGTATTGAAGAATACGCCGCTCGTAACTGCGACAACTACCCTACTCACGCTTTAGGCCCTATTTGCAAGGTTTTAAATATTAACCGTGGCAACAGAATGATGTACCTGAGCTCAATGGCTTGCAAATCAGCAGGACTTAAGGATTATTGGGAGCGTCACAAAGATGAAGGAAATCCCATGTACGGAACTGAAATCAAGCAGGGTGATATGGTTGTTACAAATATTATGTGTGCAGGCGGAGAAACAATTATGCTAAGACTTGACACCACCCTTCCTCGTGCATATTACAGCAGAGATTACTCTGTTCGCGGAACAAGAGGTTTATATGAAGAAGCACACAAAGTCCTTTTCCTTGATGGAATGGAAGAAGAAAAATGCGACAATAATGAAGAAGAAATGTTTGAAAAATATGACCACCCACTTCAGGCTGAATATGTAAAGCTTGGCGAAAAAGAAGGTCATGGTGGCATCGATTGGTTGGTTGGAAGAGCTTATATTGAAAGTGTTAAACGCGGCATTCCTACACCGATTGATACTTATGACACTGCTACATGGATGGCAATCACTCCCCTTACTGAACAGTCAATAGCAACAGGTGGTGCTCCTGTTCAGATTCCCGACTTTACACGCGGAAAATGGCTTAGAAGAGAAGAACCTATTAAAACAAAATACAGTCTTGATGTGATAGTTGATGACCCTGACACACCAATTTATTAAAAAAATATGCACCTTGCGGTGCATATTTTTTATGTAATTAAAGCAAGCTTGCTGCTTCTTCATCCATAACAATTGTAGCATCGGGATGGAGCTGCAATAAACTAACAGGAACTTTGGTTGTTACATTTCCTTTAAAAAGTTCTCTAACGATAGGTGCCTTATTTTTTCCGCTAACCAAAACAACAATTCTTTTAGCCTTCATAATTCCGCCGATACCCAACGTAAGTGCTGCGGTAGGAACCTGGTCTTTAGACTCAAAAAATCTTGAATTTGCTTCAATTGTAGAGTCTGTAAGAGTTACCTTGTTAGTGTTTGCAGGAAGCTCATCGGCAGGCTCATTAAATCCGATATGTCCGTTAACGCCGATACCCAAAACCTGCAGGTCAATTCCGCCGGCATTTTCAATTGCAGCATCATAACGTGCACATTCTTCTTCTGCATTCTCAGCCATTCCGTTCGGAATGTTTGTTTCTTTAACCTTGATATGGTCAAAGAGATTTTTTCTCATAAAATAGTCATAGCTTTGGTCGTTATCCTTTGCAAGCGGATAATACTCGTCTAAATTAAAAGTTGTTACTTCAGAAAAGTCAACGCCGCTTGCGATTAATTCTTTATACATTCCGACAGGTGATGAGCCTGTTGCAAGTCCTAACACGCTGTCTGGCTTTAAAATTACCTGTGCTTCAACAATTTTTGCTGCAGCCTTTGACATTTCGTCATAATTCTTGCAAATAATTTTTTTCATAATTACATTCCCTCGTACTTTCCGTCGGCAACCAATTTTCCGATTGCCTCGCAAACCTGAACCTTGTCTTCTTTATAAGTCATTCCGTACCATTTATCATCAGTAGTCATAACATCAACCGAAGTACCTTTTTTGATTTTGTAATCAACAACGCTCGGCAAGAAGTATTCAGCCTTTAAAAGATTGTCTTTGTTATCTTCAAAGAAGCGAACAAGTCCATCTTCCATTTCAGCAAAAATTGACGGCTTAAAGCCCCACATATTCATTGAAACAACTGTATCTTCCGATAAATCGTTCCATGTAGCACCGTCATCTTCTGTATACTGACATTTTCCGTTGATTTTGGTAAACTCTGTAATGGTTTTTAAAATACCTTCTTCAACTTCGCATACACCTCTTGAAACAGTACCGTTTTCTGTAAGCGTATTTGAAAGCTTAAAGCCAACCATACAAATCTCGGTTTCATCTTTGGTGATGCAGTCGTAAATCTTTTTATAAGCCGAAATACCATAATAATCGTCGGCATTTATTACTGCAAAAGGTGTATCAATTACATTTTTTGCAGTAAGCACCGCGTGAGCAGTCCCCCACGGTTTTGAACGTTCTGCCGGAATTTCCACACCCTCCGGCACATCGTTTACGTCCTGATAAACATAATCAACATCAATCATTTTTTCAATTCTTTTGCCGATTACTTCCTTAAAATCTTTCTCAATTTCTTTTTTTATAACAAAAACAACTTTGTCAAAGCCGGCTCTTTTGGCATCAAACACAGAAAAGTCAAGAAGAATTTCACCGTTAGGACCCACAGGTTCAATCTGCTTTAAACCCTGAAATCTGCTGCCCATTCCTGCTGCCATAACAACTAAAGCTGCACTTTTACTCATAATATCACCTTTCTTTATCAACATACTGTAATAAGTATACCAAATTTTACAATATTTTTCAATAGGTTTTTACAGCAAACATTTATATTATAAGATAATTTATTTATATATTAGGTAAAACAATTTTTTAATGATTGACTTTAAATATTTAAAATGCTATAATTAGTTAAATCTACAAAGGAGTGATTTTCGTGATTAAAATAAGCAAAAAAGCTGACAGAGATTTTATAATTTTAAACCTTACTGACCCTCAGCTTACCGAAGGCGACTGGGGACTTAATGAAGATAGCAATACTGCAGAAAAATCTGAAATGTTTAAAACAACAGTTAATGAATTACTTACAAGGGTAACTCCCGATCTTATTACGATCACAGGCGACCTTGCATATCCGTACCATATGCGTTCTTATGAAAAATACGCAGAGTTTTTTGATAAAATCGGAATTCCGTGGACAGTTATCTGGGGAAATCATGATAATGAAATTGATTTAGAGCCTATTGACGAAATGGTTAAAATTCTTTCAAAATCAAAGCATTTTATATTTGAAGAAGGTCCTCGTGAGCTTGGCAGCGGCAACTTTGTTATAGCTGTTGAAGAAGAAGGCAAAATTGTTGAAGGCCTTATTATGATGGACACTCACGATGTTTTATTCTATCTTCCGCATGAGGATACCGAGCAGACAATGATTGATAAAAATGTTGCTGACCTTATGCCTACTCACCGCCAGCAGATTGAGGCTTTTGAAAAAAGAGGATACACTGAAAAAGACGTTCACTGGATGAACACCAGAATGCCGAAAAAACAAATCGAGTGGTACTCCGAGCAGATTGAAATGCTCAAAAGTCTTGGTTGCAACGATACTGCGCTTTTCATACATGTTCCATTCCATGCGTATGCTCAGGCATTCAAGGCTGCTTTCAGATCTAAGCTCAATCCTTTGGACATTTCTGTTGAAGACAGTTATAAAGGTGATTGTTGGATTGAAGGATACAAAGATTCCTTTGGTGTAAAGCACGAAAAAAACCCCGATTTGTGCGGCTCTGTTGGTTGCTATTCTGCAGACGACGGAGTATTTGATGCAATTTTAGAAGGCGGCACCACCAAAACTGTTGTTGCAGGTCACTGCCATACAGACAACTTTGTAATAAATTA
>CAZBJD010000013.1:0-28374 GCA_964492155.1 uncultured Eubacteriales bacterium | reverse complement strand
CCACTCGTAACTATTTGATTATAACACATGATATTAAATATTTCAAGTGTTTTTTATAAAAAAATAAAACATTTGATAAATTTAGTTCCTCCGGCGGATTACATATAAGTGTAACTCTCTCTTTTGTGACAGGATGAAAAAATGTAAGCTTGTAGCAATGCAGACAAAAAGTTTTTCCGATTTCTTCTGTGCCATACAGGTAATCATACTTTAAAGGATGGCCTATGTGTGAAAAATGCACTCTTATCTGATGGGTTCTTCCTGTATGCAGCTTAATATGTGCAACTGAGGAAGTATCGTTTTTGTCAATAATTACGTATTCGGTAATCGCCCTTTGCCCGTCAGAAGCGACACATCGCTTTATTATGCTTTCTTGCTCACGCTTAATGGGTGCATCAATTATTCCATACTCGGGAGAGGGGATTCCATCAATGAGTGCAAGGTATTCTTTTTTGAATTTACTTTCCTGCATCTGCCTGCTTAAGTCGTGGCTTGCCTGAGGCGTTTTGGCGATAATAACGATGCCTGTTGTATCTCTGTCCAGCCTGTTTACGGGGCGGTAAACAAAAGGCTTATCTTTATAGTAAAACATAACTGCGTTGCCCAGGGTGTTGTCATAATTGTTCATTGAAGGATGCACGGGCATATTTTTAGGTTTGTTAACCGCTAAAATATCATCATCTTCGTACAGAATATCAATCGGAAGCTCGACAGGAATTACATTGTGTGAAATTCCTTCAGGCATTGCAATGCACAGTATGTCATTGATTTTAACTTCTTTTCTGACGGTTACCACTTCGCCGTTAAGTTTTATACCGCCCGATTGTTTTAATTTGGTGATAAGTCTTGAAGATAAACCAAAATGTTTTTTTAAAAGCATACCAACGTTGTAATTGGTATGCTTTTCTTCAATTGTTAAAGTAAGTTCTCTCATTTTATTGCCCAATCAATCTCTGAAATCCCGTTTTGTTTTAAAAATTCATTTGTTTGTGAAAAATGCTTGCAACCAAAAAATCCGCCATATGCCGAAAGGGGGCTTGGATGAACAGTTTCCAGAATTTTGTGGTTGGGGTTGGTGATAATAGATTTTTTTGAACGTGCATTTGCACCCCACAGGATAAACACAATAGGTTTTTCCCTTGCGTTTAACAGTTCAATAATCTTATCGGTGAAAATTTCCCAACCTTTGCCTTTGTGACTGTTAGGAGTTCCTTCGCGGACAGTAAGCGTTGTGTTTAAAAGCAGCACACCTTGCTTTGCCCAGTCGGTAAGCTCACCATGGGAAGGCTCGGGGATACCTAAGTCGCTTTCAATTTCTTTGAAAATATTTACAAGTGACGGTGGTTTTTTAACATCTTTTTTTACTGAAAAACATAATCCGTGAGCCTGACCTAATCCGTGGTACGGGTCCTGACCCAAAATAACCGCTTTAACATCTTTGTAAGCAGTATATTTAAGTGCATTGAAAATATCGTACATATCAGGATATATACGTTTTGTTTTATATTCGCCTGCAAGAAAAGAACGCAAGTTTAAATAATATTCTTTTTCAAATTCACCTTGTAAAAGTCCGTCCCAGTCGTTTCCTATATTAACCATTTTATACTCCGATTATATTGAAAATTCTTCAACACATTTTTTGATAATCTGTTTTTCGTCTTCAGTCATCGGGTCACCCTTGTAATCGTCAAAAGAGTTGTTTAAAACGCTGTTGCCTGTGACAAGATGGTACCATAAGAGACCAAGAGCATATCTGCCGTGATTGAGGGAAGTATGTGTTGTATCTCTGTGCAGATTAGTGATACCTTTTTCAAGCATTTTCTGGAAAAGCGTTCCCGACGGAATAATAAAATCCGCACCGATTTCTTTTGCAGCTTGTGTATATGATTTATGTAAAGCGTTATACATATCCTCTTGCTTTTCAAAACCTAAAGCCTGAAGTTTTGCACTGCCTTCCTCATATGCCCAGGTTTCATGAACGGCAAGCTTTGATTTTGGAGCATATTTTCTTATGCAATCAACAATATCGTTCAAGTAAGGCTGGAAAGTTTCGTAATCAACTGACTTTGTGCTTACCTGCTGAACGGTAATTAAATCCCATTCTCTTGAAATGATAGCTTCTTTTAAAGCCACTTTAAAGCCTGTTGAAATTCCGTTAATCTCTAAATAGTACGCATTTTCATCAGTGTGCAGGTTTTTGAAGTGAGTGTAAAGAGAACATCCGCCAATCATCATATTTATAGCGGTAAGGTTTACATCGTCTGCTTCGGCAATTTTGCTTAAATATGAACAAGCGTCTTGTGAAAAACTATTTCCGATACATAAAATATCCATATAAATTCCTCCTTGTTAATACATTGTATTATATAGTAAAACTGTTTTTTAGTCAAGAATATACGTGGATAAAGGAGAAAAATATATGTAAAATATTCTTATCGCATAATTTTACACAAATTTTACATCAATAACCTTTATAATTAACATTAATATGTTATACTTGTTAGCGGTAAAATTAAAACGGAGGAAAAAGAATGGATATTTTTAGTGTGTTGTCGTTGTTCGGAGGTCTTGCAATCTTCTTGTACGGCATGAATCTTATGGGTGACGGACTTGAAAAAAGTGCCGGCTCAAAATTAAAAACAATTCTGGAAAATCTTACTTCAAGTCCCTTGAAGGCTGTGTTGCTCGGCTTGGGTGTTACTGCGATTATTCAAAGCTCATCTGCCACAACAGTTATGCTTGTCGGTTTTGTTAACTCGGGTATTTTAAAGCTTTCACAGTCAATAGGCGTTATTATGGGTGCCAATATCGGCACAACGGTAACAGCATGGCTCTTGAGCTTAACGGGTGTTCAGGGCGATAATATTGTTATGAAGCTCTTAAAGCCGGATAGCTTGTCACTTATTGCTGCGGTAGTGGGTATTATTTTGTTCATGTTTGTAAAAAGCAGCAAAAAACGCGATGTCGGTGCAATTTTAATCGGATTTGGACTTTTGATGGTTGGTATGGATATGATGGCAGGGGCAGTGGAGCCTTTGAAGGAAAATCCAAACTTCAGAAATATTCTTTTGTTGTTTGAAAATCCGCTTTTGGGTGTTGTAACAGGTGCGGTTCTTACTGCAATTATTCAAAGCTCATCAGCATCTGTCGGTATCTTGCAGGCACTTAGCGTAACCGGAGGAATTACATACGGTAATGCTATTCCTATAATTATGGGACAGAACATAGGTACTTGCGTAACAGCTATGATTTCATCAATAGGAGCTAACAAAAATGCAAAAAGAGTTGCTGTAGTTCATCTTAGTTTTAATATTATAGGAACTGTAGTTTTTTTGGCGATTTATTATATTGCAAATTTGGCGGTAGGAGGATTCAGCTTTGCAGATGATTCATTGAGTGCTGCAGGTATCGCTGTTATTCATACGCTCTTTAATATTCTTGCAACTGCAGTAATGTTCCCGTTTATCAAACAACTTGAAAAACTGGCTTATATTATTGTAAAAGATAAAGATGCCGAAGAAACCGAAGAAATTCTTGACGAAAGACTTCTTGTTACACCTCCTGTTGCTCTTAACCAGTCAAAAAGTCTTACAGATAAAATGGCTGTAATTTCAAAGAATACTTTGATTAAGTCATTAGACCTTATCTGGGATTACAATGAGGAAACGGCAAGAAATATCAGAGAGAATGAAAGTAATATTGACCACTACGAGGATAAGCTGGGAACATATTTAGTTAAGCTTTCAAGAAAAAGTCTCAGCCTGGAAGACAGCCATCAGGTGTCCAATTTGCTTCATACGATTGGTGATTTTGAAAGAATAAGCGACCATGCGGTAAATATTTTGGAAACTGCAGAGGAAATTAATGTTAAAAACATAAGATTTTCTGATGATGCTCAGCATGAAATACAGGTACTTGCAGCAGCAATTAAAGAAATTCTTGAAAATACAGTTAAAGCATTTGTAACCAATGATTTAAGACTCGCAAAACAAATTGAGCCTTTGGAACAGGTAATTGACAGAATTAAGTTTAAACTTAAAAACCGTCACATCCAAAGACTCCAGCAAGGCGAGTGCACCATTGAAACAGGTTTTATATTTTCAGACTTTTTAACAAATTGCGAGCGTGTTGCTGACCATTGTTCAAATATTGCCGTTTGTATGATTCAGATAGCTGACGATAATTTTGATACACATGAGTATCTTAACAATATTAAATCGCATGGTGAAAGCTCATTTGATGAAGAATACAGAAAATATAAGGAAAAATACGATATATAATTATGAAAGGGCTGCCGCTGAAAGCATCAGTGGCAGATTCTTTTTATATATGTCATCAAATTGGGAAAAGGGGAGAGGATTTTTACCTTTTCCCACTTCAATGGTATAACCGGGCAAATTATACATTTTAATAAACCAGTCTTTAAAACCGCCATATGATGTAAGACCTGTGGATTTATCAAAAACATATCCGCTTTCTTTGCAAAGAATTTTGCCGATTTCATATCCTTGCGGCGGAATATGTCCGTTGTAGTCATAATATATAACCTCACCTTGTGAATGGAAGGAGAGTGTGAGAGAAAATCTGTTCTTACGGACATACTCACAAAGAGAATGGCTTTCAGGCTCTGATTCTGCATATTTGCCGGTATATTTAGTATAATTCGGACCCGTTAAACCTGCATCTTCGTTCATTCTTTTTGACAGGGAAAAACAAGCATCATAATTGTGGTTGAGGTCAACACCGTTGGCGTTGGCTTGCCACTTTGTATTAAAATCATTGCCTTTATTCCATTTAAGATATTTTTCATAATCGGGGGAATCGGAAGAAATGCCGTTCTGGGCTATTTCTATCCCGTCGGGGTTAACCATGGGTATAATGTGAAATGTGACCTGCGACAACAGTTTTTTTGCGTCATAACCGCAAATTCTGTCTGCCTCAGAAAGAATATCGTAGGTAAATTTGATAAGTAAAGGTGATGTTATCCACTCAAGTCCGTGGTGTGCCGCATTGTATAACACATTCTTTTTTCCGTTGCCGAATTTGATGCAGAAGATTTCCTTGCCACGGACACTTTTTCCAATAGAAAAAATCTTAACTTCGGGAAATGAAGATAAGATTTTAAGATCGTTGGTTAAACAGTTGTAATTATAGTTGTTTTTTATATTAAGCATACCATCACATCCATTAAAATTTTTTGATATTATATAGTATGCTTTTAAATATCAAATGTTATCAGACAATGATAATTTCAGAAATTTCTTCCTTCGGAGCAACACTGATGCCCGAAACGGTAATTCCGTTAAACTTTAAAGCTTCAACAGCGGCAGAAAGTGCAAGGGAAGGGGTGTTGTTGCTTTCGCTTAAGTGACCCAGCATAAAATATTTAACACCAATCCCGGCAAGATAGCAAACCAAATCTGAACAAGATTTATTTGAAAGATGCCCAAAATCGGACAGGATACGCCTTTTCAGAGGGTAAGGATATGTGCCTGTGCGGAGCATATCGAGGTCGTGGTTTGATTCGATAAACGCAAAATCCGAATTTTCAAAATATTGAAGGATGCTTCTGTCAATATGACCTAAGTCTGTTGCTATGGTTATCTGACTATTTCCGCTTTTAAAAACATAGCCCAGGGAGCATGCTGCATCGTGCGGAGTTTTAAAAGCAGTAATATGTATAGAGCCAATATCAAAAGCAGATGAGTTAATTATTTGTATATTTTTAATTTTTTCATATCCGCTTATCGCACTCAGTGTCGGTACGTTGGCGTAGACGGGAATATTGTGCTTATTTGAGGTCGTAACAATTCCTGAAGTGTGGTCGGAATGTTCGTGAGTAACCAAAATAGCGTCAATGTCTGTAATATCAACGCCAATACTTGAAAGTGCGGCTGAAGTCCGCTTAAGACTTGAGCCGCAATCGATTAATAATTTAGTTGTTTCATTCTGCACAAACAGGCAGTTAGCACTGCTTGAACTGAAAAGTGAACAAAATTTTAACATAAAATTCCTTTAGTTTGCAATATTAAGAGGTGAACCCTCAAAATCACATATTCTTTTTATATCAGCACCAAGGTTTGTAAGCTTTTCTTCCAAATTTTCATAACCGCGGTCGATATATTTTAAATTTGTAATTTCAGATTTGCCTTCAGCCATAAGAGCAGCCATAACCATAGCAGCACCGGCTCTTAAATCAACGGCTTTTGCACTGCAAGCGTCCAAATGCGGAACACCTTCGATTGAAGCAGTATTGCCGTCAACATTTATTCGGGAATTAAATCTTCTCAGTTCATTAATATACTGAAATCTGTTATCCCAAACGCTTTCGTTGACATAGCTTGTACCTGAAGCGGTTGTAAGTAAAGTGACCGCTAAAGGCTGGAGATCTGTAGGAAAACCGGGATATGGGAGAGTTTTTATCCTGCAAGGCTTTAATCTTGAGGAGTTAATAACTCTTATACTGTCATCATATTCAATAACGTTAGCACCTGTTTCAATAAGCTTGGCGGAAATAGAGTCCAGATGCTTTGGAATGACATTCTTGATAAGAACATCTCCGCCGACACCGGCAGCCATAAGCATATACGTTCCTGCTTCAATATAATCCGGTATAACGGAATAAGTTCCGCCTTTCAGGAAGTCTACACCTTTGATTTTAATGATATCAGTACCTGCACCTTTGATGTTGGCGCCCATTGAATTTAAAAAGTTAGCAACATCAACTATATGCGGTTCTTTAGCAGCATTTTCAATTATGGTAAGCCCTTGGGCTTTAACAGCGGCAAGCATTACGTTGATGGTTGCACCGACAGAAACAACGTCAAAGTATATGTGAGAGCCCACAAGCTCACTTGCACACATATGATATGTGTCACCTTCCTGGACAATTTCGGCACCTAATGCTTCAAAACCCTTAATGTGTTGGTCAATAGGACGAGTACCGAAATTGCAACCTCCCGGCATTGAAACAACGGCTTTATTAAATTTTCCCAGGAGAGCACCCATAAGATAGTAAGAAGCACGCATTTTTCTTACCATTGAGTTGTCAGCACAATAGGTATCAACATAAGAACAATCAATTTCAAGGGTTGTTTTGTTGATAAGTTTAATTCTTGCACCAAGCTGCGACAAAATATCTGTGATAACAGATACGTCGTCAATAGCGGGTACATTTTCTATTATACATTTACCGTCAACTAAAAGTGCAGCAGGAATAATGGCTACAACAGCGTTTTTAGCACCGCTGATTGTAACAGAACCGTTAAGACGTTTTCCGCCATTTATCACTAATTTATCCATTTTTAGCCTCTTTTACAAATTATTCAGATTTCGCTCCGCATTTTCTGCAATACGCATCGCCTTCGTTTAAGGCTTCTGAACAGGCAGGGCATTTTTTAGTGCTTTTAATTTCTGAAATTTTATCTTTAGCAGTTTCAAGCTCTGTTTTAAGCTCTGCAATATGTTCGAATTCTTCAGCAAGTTCTTCAGGAATATTGTTTTCATGGATACATGCATCATAGAACTTTTTACCAACGGAAGCATATGCCTTGTTGAGCTGAGATTCAATGTCAGACGCAGTGTAAGTAAGTTTAGCGGACTGAACAAATTTTCCTGTTTCTTTTGAAACAAATTTAGCTGCTTTACCAATTTCTTCGCCTATCTTGTTCAAATAATCCATAAAAATCCTCCTTAAGCGTTATTACACACATTTAGTATACCATACTTCTCGATTTTAATCAATACAAATTTAAAAAAAACATACATATATCGGTATTATATGATAAATTTAGGATTACTGTTAATAATGAACTCTGTGTCGAATATGAAAAAATATACAAAATCATTGTCAAAAAGCACAAAAAAGTCGTTGGTTTATTGACAATAAAAACGTTTTATACTAAAATTCAAATAGTGGTTTGAGGTGTCAGGTGAGCACCGGACCAAAACACAAGGAGGTAAGGTCATGAATATCACAGATATTAGAGTGAGACGGATTACAGCAGAAGGGAGAATGAAGGCGGTTGTTTCGGTAACGTTTGATGATGCATTCGTAGTGCATGACATTAAGGTTATTGAAGGACAGGACAGATTGTTTATTGCAATGCCGAGTCGTAAAACTTCTGACGGTGAATTTAAGGATATCGCACATCCGATTAATGTTCAGATGCGTGAATCACTTCAACAGGCAGTTTTGGCTAAATATGAGGAATCTCTTGAAGAAACGGATCAGCCTGAAGCTTAAGTATAACTTAAAATTTAAAGCTTACGGATAATCTTTGATGGATTATCCGTATTTTTTTGTTGAAAAATAACTGAATTTATGTTAGAATTTATCAGGTGGAAAAGGAGGTAATAGCATTGAAAAAACTTATTGACAAATTGGAACAAAAGGGTGTGCTGAGTTTTGATGAGTTTTGTGAACTTTTATCTCGTTTTACTGATGACGACCGTGGTTATGCTGCAAAAAAAGCTCAACAAATTGCCAATAAATGCTTCGGTAATAAAATTTTTATACGCGGATTGATTGAAATTTCAAGCTTTTGTAAAAATGACTGTCTTTATTGCGGATTAAGAAAAAGCAACAAAAACGCAGAGCGCTATCGCCTTAACAAAGAACAAATTATGGACTGCTGTAAAACGGGATATCAACTTGGTTTTCGTACCTTTGTTCTTCAGGGCGGAGAGGATATGTTCTATTCAGATGATGCTATGTGTGATATTGTATCTGAAATTAAAGAATTGTATTCTGATTGTGCAGTAACTCTGTCCCTCGGTGAGAGAAGCAGAGAAAGCTATCAGAGATTATTTGATGCAGGTGCGGACAGATACCTGTTACGCCACGAAACTGCCGACAGTGAGCATTACCGTAAATTGCATCCGACTGATTTATCTCTTGAAAATCGCATAAGGTGTCTTGAAAACTTAAAAGACATCGGATTTCAGACGGGATGCGGATTTATGGTGGGCTCTCCTTATCAGACAGTTGAGAATTTAGCCAAAGATTTATTGTTTATTGCGGAGTTTAAGCCTCATATGGTCGGAATAGGTCCGTTTATACCGCATAAAGATACGCCTTTTGCAAAGTATACACGCGGAAATCTTGAAATGACTCTGTTTTTACTCAGTATTGTCAGAATTATGCTGAAAAAAGTATTACTTCCGTCAACAACGGCACTCGGAACAATCCATGAAGATGGCAGACAGCTTGGAATACTTGCCGGTGCGAATGTTGTTATGCCAAATTTATCACCATCAGATGTAAGAAAAAAATATCTTCTTTACGATAACAAAATATGTACCGGCGATGAGGCTGCCGAAAGTCTTAAGTCTTTACAGGCTAAAATTAAAGATGTCGGATATGAGATTTCAATTTCTCGCGGTGATTATGAGTGTTGATAATTTTAATTTTATTGCTTTACTTTATTTGAATTTTGTGGTAAAATGTTTTTTAAAGTTATTATTGGAGGAATTAGAGTGGAAATTTATCAGGAATTAGTAGAACGTGGACTTATTGCTCAGGTTACCGACGAAAAGGAAATCAGAGAGCTTGTTAATAATGGCGGAGCAAAGTTTTATATCGGTTTTGACCCGACGGCGGATTCGCTTCATGTTGGTCATTTTATGGCACTTTGTCTTATGAAAAGACTTCAGATGGCAGGAAATAAGCCGGTTGTTTTAATCGGTGGCGGTACTGCTTATATCGGCGATCCTTCGGGAAGAACCGATATGCGTTCCATGATGACACCCGAAACCATTCAGCATAACTGTGATTGCTTTAAAAAGCAGATGGAACGCTTTATTGAATTTGGCGAGGATAAAGCAATTATGGTTAATAATGCAGATTGGCTTCTCAAACTGAATTATATTGACCTTTTGAGAGATGTGGGAGCATGCTTCTCGGTTAACAATATGCTTCGTGCAGAGTGTTATAAACAACGTATGGAAAAGGGATTAAGCTTTTTGGAGTTTAACTATATGATTATGCAGTCATATGACTTTTTGTATTTGCATAATACTTATGGCTGTAATATGCAGTTCGGTGGTGATGACCAGTGGAGCAATATGCTTGGCGGTACCGACCTTATCAGACGTAAAACTGGCGAAGATGCTTATGCTATGACCATAACTCTTCTTATGAACAGTGAAGGCAAAAAAATGGGCAAAACTGCAAATGGTGCAGTTTGGCTTGACCCCAACAAAACATCTCCTTTTGAATTTTATCAGTATTGGAGAAATGTTGATGATGCGGACGTTATGAAGTGCCTCAGAATGCTCACATTCTTATCGTTGGATGAAATTAATGCAATGGAAAGCTGGGAAGACAACAGAATTAACGAAAAGAAAGAAATTCTTGCTTTTGAGCTTACCTCACTTGTTCATGGTAAAGAGGAAGCGGAAAAAGCACAGGCAACATCAAGAGCACTTTTCTCAGGAAAAGGCGATGATGCCAATATGCCTTCAACAGAAATTGAAGAAAGTGCTTTGACAGACGGAAAAATCCTTCTTTCTGACATTATGATACTTTGTGAGCTTGCTGCAAGTAAGAGCGAAATCAGACGTCTTGTTCAGCAGGGCGGTGTTGCAGTAAATGATGAAAAGGCAACAGATTTCAATATGGAAATCACAACCGAAATGTTAAAAGACGGCGTTAAAATCAAAAAAGGCAAAAAAGTATTCCATAAGGCTATACTTAAATAATCAAACGGGCTTAAACGCCCGTTTTTTTTGTTAACTTGACTTTTTCAGATATATATATTATAATTAATTCTATGATTAATCAAAGGTTTTTACCGAAAACGGAGGGATATATGAAAAAGCGTGCGCTTATCGATGTATGCGACAAGACCGGGCTTCTGGAATTTACCGGAAAGCTTGCCTCTCTTGGCTTTGAAATAATTGCGCTCGGTGCATCATATGACTATCTTAAAGATAACGATATAGAGGTTTTGTCAGCATTTGATGTTACAACTGCATATTCATATCTGGGCGGTTCTATTGAAACTCTTAATGCAAAAATTCATATGGGAATATCCGC
Organism: uncultured Eubacteriales bacterium; assembly: GCA_964492155.1. GTDB lineage: Bacteria > Bacillota > Clostridia > RGIG6154 > RGIG6154 > RGIG2094. The sequence goes on along the minus strand of CAZBJD010000013.1, from coordinate 17,336 downwards.
CAATCGTTCTAACGCGGAAGATATTCTGCAAATGAAGGAACTGGGAGTTGAGCCGATTGATGTAGTAGTTGTGCAATTGTCAACAGAGTTTTTGTTACACGAGAATGCAGATTTGAAAAGTACATTGAATAATATAAACGTAGGTACGGCTGCAATTTTACGAGCTGCTGCAAAGAATTACGAAGATGTGGTAGTTGTTGTAAATCCTGAGGATTACAGTGATGTTGTTGAGGAGTTGGCGGCTAAAGGCGAGGTTTCAAGAGAAACAAAAACCGAGCTATGCTTTAAAGCTTTATCGTATATCAGCCACTATGATGCGTTAATTTGTTCATATTTCAGCAAACATAGCATTTCAGACGGTTATCCTGATATGCTTACGCTGACCTATGAAAAGACTATGGATTTAACCAATGGTGAGAATTCTCATCAAACTGCAGCACTTTACAGAGATGTTTTAAGTAATGATGTCGGTATTAAAGATGTAAAACAATTAAGCGGTGAGCCGCTTACATATAAATGTATCTGCGATATTGATTACGCTATCGGTATTATCAGCGAATTTGACGACCTGGCTGTCATATCTGTTAAAGGCAGAAATGTTACAGGTGCCGGTGTGAGCGAAAATATATACGAAGCATATATGAGGGTATGTAAGAAAGAATTGGGCTCACCTGACGGGTGCGTTATTATAACCAATTCAGAAGTGGACAGAAGAACTGCACTTGAAATTATCAAACATCCGTTGAGTGCAATTGTTGCACCGTCTTATAGTGAAGAATCAATTGAAGTTCTTGAGGGTAAACAAAATCTTCGTGTTATGGTATTGCCGCAGATATGTGACAGATGCGTTCCTGTGCGTAATGAGTTCCAAAGTATTTCAGGCGGTATACTGGTACAAAGTGTTAACAATAAGCTGTTTGAGGAAAATGACCTTGAATGTCTTACTGAAACCCAATTGTCGGATGAACAGCTTCAGTCGCTTTTGTTTGCGTGGAAGATATCTAAGCATACAAAATCAAGTTCTGTTGTTATTACAAAGGACGGACAGATGATTGGTGTGGGCCAGGCACATAATAACGGTGTTTCGGCAGCAAGAACTGCTGTTGACAAATGTGTGGGTATCTGTGATAAAGCGGTTGCAGCATTTGATTCCATTATAGGCGATGTTAAAGTTATTGAAACCTTGTATGAAGCAGGAATATCGGCGGTTATATATCCGGGAGGAACGCCTATCGAACAGGAATTGATTGATAAATGCAATGAGTGTGAAATAGCACTTCTTATTGCTAACATAACCCATTATAAAAACTGATTTAAGCAACCATCCGGTTGCTTTTTTTCACAAATAAACCTAATGTTCATAATATATACTGTATAGTGAGTGCCTTGGTGTAAGGAGGAAGTTATGTCTTATTCAATTATCGCATTGACATCGGTTACAGCAGCAAAAAGAGTTGAACGGGCTGCACTCGATAACGGTATTATTTGTATGACTTTGCACACGCCGAAAATTATTTCAAAATACGGATGCAGTCATTCTGTTCGGGTAAAACAGGCGTTGACCGATGAAGTTTTAACAATATGCAAACAACTGGGCATTCAGATAAGAGGGGTTTATTTGGAAAAATCAGTCGGAAAGGGAAAGACAGAATATGAAAAAATCGGCTGAAGAATTGATTTATTTTGATAATAGTGCTACAACATATATTAAGCCTGATGCAGTATATGACAGAATAATAGATGTTATGAAGAATGCCGGCGGGAATGCCGGCAGAGGCGGTCATAAATTGGCAAATGCGGCAAGTGATGTGATTTTTGACGCCAGACTTAAAGTGTGTGAGTTATTCGGGGCTTACTCACCTAATGAAGTTTGCTTTGTAAACAATGCTTCAATGGGGCTTAATTTTGTAATAAAAGGGTTGCTTGTGAAAGGTGACCATGTTATAGTATCACCTTTTGAACACAATTCCGTTATCCGCCCGGTCTATAAGCTTTCACAAAACGGTGTAACTTATACTGTTGCCCAATGCGATAAGGAAGGCAGTTTTGAGAATTTAGAAGAACTTATAGTTCCTGAAACCAGAATGATAATTGTTAATCACGTGTCTAATGTAACAGGCAGAGTTGCTGACATAGAAAAAATCGGGAAGATTGCCGAAAAGCATGGAGTTATTTTTGTTGTAGATGCATCACAGTCTGCCGGACATATTCCGGTTGATATCAAAAAATGTAAAATTGATGCTCTTGTATGCTCGGGACATAAAGGTCTTTTCGGACCTCAGGGCACAGGAATTATGTATATCAGCGAAAAACTTAAGACAGATACTTTGTTTGAAGGGGGAAGCGGCAGTATGTCTGAGTTGCTCACGCAACCCGAAACGCTTCCTGAAAGATTTGAAACGGGAACTTTAAATGCTCCGGGGATTGGAGGGCTTTGTGAAGGAATAAAATTCATATGTGATACAGGCGTTGAGAATATTGCTTCATATGAGGCAAAGCTTACACATATTTTGTTAAGCGGGCTGAAATCAATGGGCGGTATTGAAGTATATTCCGATAATGTACGTTTTCCGATGACGGGCGTAATAGGCTTTAATATAACAAATTCTGACAGCATTTCTGTGTCAAATCTGCTGAGCGATAAGTATAATATTATGGTTCGGGGCGGACTTCACTGTTCCATGCTTGCACATTCTTCAATCGGAACGCTTGAAAAGGGGTGTATAAGAGCGTCACTCAGCTGCTTTAACACTAAAAATGAGGTGGAAAAATTCCTGAATATTATTGACATTGTAAGGCATTTTGATGTATACTAAATATGAATAATTTTTAGGAGTTTACTATGGAGAGAGTTTTAACATTTTTTGCAAGTTATGTAAATGTTTTCAAGATTAATGATTTGCTGGATATACTATTTGTATCTCTCGCAATTTACTGGATTATCAAGCTAATTTCACAAACACGTGCAGCACAGCTTGTTAAAGGCTTGGTTGTGCTTTTGGTAGTTACACAGTTAAGTGATTGGTTTAACTTAAATGTTATTAATTTTATCCTTACAAACGTTATGCAAGTAGGATTTTTGGCACTTATTATCGTTTTTCAGCCTGAATTAAGGCGAGCTTTGGAACAAGCCGGAAGAACCAGGTTGGGGGACTTTATTTTTGCGTCAGATTCGGGAAGTAAGCAGATAATCGAGCAGACAATTGTGGAAATTTGTTCTGCAGTCGGTACACTTTCATCAACAAAAACCGGCGGACTTATTGTTATTGAACGAAATACCAAAATCGCTGATGTTACTTTAACAGGTACTCAGCTTGAATCCAAGGTAACAAAAGAACTGATTTTGAATATTTTTTACCCAAATACTCCGCTCCATGACGGTGCAATTATAATAAGCGATAATTTAATAAAAGCTGCTGGCTGTCTTTTGCCGCTGTGCGAAAGTAAAACACTCAGTTCCGAACTTGGAACGCGACACAGAGCAGCACTTGGTATGTCGGAAACATCGGATGCGCTTGTTATTGTTGTTTCGGAGGAAACAGGAAAAATTTCTGTTGCAAAAGACGGTGCTCTTACCCGTAACTACACGCCTGAAACTTTGAAACGTTCTTTGGAAAAAAATCTTATTATATCAGTCGACAACAGGAAATCTCCTATCAAAAAAATTAAAGAAAAAGTGAGGGACAGACAATGAGAAAATTGCTTCATAACGATACTGCTATAAGAGTAATTTCTGTCCTTGTTTCAATTCTTTTGTGGATGTATGTTGTAGGTGTTAATAATCCCACCGTATCGGTTGTGCTTAAAGGAATACCTGTTCAGATTGCAAATAGCGAACAATTTGATAATTCGGGATTGAAAGTTATTTCTGTTGCAAATAAAACAATAGATGTAAAGGTTGAGGGCAGACATTCGGACGTAGCCAATGTTTCGGCGAGTGATATTGCAGTTAACATCGATGTATCAAAAATAACAAAACCGGGCAAATATGACTTAAGTATCAGCCTTAAATCTGACAGTTCGGGAGTTACTTTCACAAATATAACAGCAACAAATACATCTGTTTTTGCTGATTATGTTGTAGCTGTAAATAAAGATATTGCTGTCAAAACTGACGGTGAACCGAAGGATAACTTCTTTGTTGACGATGTATCTTCCGCAGATACACAGGTTTTGGTCAGAGGACCTAAAAGTATTGTTGACGGTATAAGCGGCGCTGCTGCATATATCAGTATACAAGGTGCCGATAGTGATTTCTCAAAGGGATGTTCTTTGTCAATAGTTGATTCCAATGGTAAAGAAGTTGACTTGACATATATTACAACAAATATTACTGAAACTGTGGTCGATGTTAAGTTTATAAATACAAAAACTGTTAAAATTATGCCGGTGTTTGAAAATCAGGAGATTTTAAGTGATTTTGATATTGAAATAAGTCCCGATTCTGTGAAAATCAGCGGCAGTGCAGGAATAACAAAAAATATTGATAAATTGAATACTGTTGTTATTGCTGCAGACAAAACTGTGTTGCTTGAAGATGAAACACAAATTACTGTGGATGCAGCTCTGGAACTTCCCGAGGGCATTATGATTGCAGATGATGAAGTTACAAGCTGCAAGGTGATATTAACAGCTAAATAGCGTTAATATAAATAAATCTTAAGAAAGGAGAAAAAAATGGGAAAACTTTTTGGAACAGACGGCGTGAGAGGAATTGCCAACAAGGAGCTTACCTGTGACCTTGCGTTCAAAATAGGACAGGCAGGAGCTTACGTTCTCACCAAAATGTGCAAAGGTAAGCCTAAAATTGTTGTCGGCAAGGATACGAGAATTTCGGGGGATATGCTTGAAAGCTCGCTTGTTGCAGGCTTTTGTTCAGTTGGAGCAGATGCAGTTCGCCTTGGCATAATTCCTACACCTGCGGTTGCATATCTTACCAGAATGTATGGTGCAGATGCAGGGGTTGTTATTTCCGCTTCCCACAATTCGATGGAGTATAACGGTATTAAGTTCTTCAACAGTGAAGGATTTAAATTAAGTGACGAAATTGAAGATGAAATCGAGGACCTTATTTTAAATAATAAGCTGAATTCCGATTACCATCCTGTGGGGGAAAATGTTGGTAAGGTTACAAATGAAGAGGAGGCATATGTTGATTATTTAAGGTATGCAAGAAGTACAATTGACTGTGATTTAACAGGTATTAAAATTGCTGTTGACTGTGCTAACGGTGCTACCTATCAGGTTGCCGGCAGAGCACTTGCAAAGCTTGGTGCCGAACTTTTAATCATCAATAATTTTCCAAACGGAACCAACATTAATGAAAACTGCGGTTCAACTCATATCGAAGGATTGCAGCAGATTGTTAAAGGAACTGACTGTGATTTAGGTATTGCATTTGACGGTGACGGTGACAGACTTTTAGCTGTTGATGAAACAGGAAAGCTTGTTGACGGTGACCAGATAATGGCGATTTGTGCATTTGATATGAAAAAAAGGGGTATACTTAAGAATAACACCCTCGTTGGAACTGTTATGAGTAATCTGGGACTTACTATTGCATCAAAAGAACTAGGATTTGAATTGAAGCAGACATCAGTTGGTGACAGATATGTATTGGAACAGATGCTTAAAACAGGAGAAAATCTTGGTGGAGAACAGTCAGGTCATATTATATTTCTTGATTACAATACCACAGGAGACGGACTTGTTTCTGCACTTCAGCTTTTGTCAGTTATGAAAAAAACAGGCAAAAAACTTTCAGAGCTTGCTTCTGTTATGACTGTTTTACCACAGGTAATGGTAAATGCAAAAGTTGCGAATGAAAACAAGAAAAATCTTACTGCGAATACAGAAATCAATGAAAAAATTGCTGAAGTTACTGAAAAGTACAGTGGCAGAGGCAGAGTTTTAATCAGACCGTCAGGCACAGAACCTGTTGTCAGAGTTATGCTTGAAGGTGACGACATAGACTCACTTACAAAAGATGCAAATATGCTTGCAAAAATGATAGAAGAAAAATTAGCATAGGCAATTCTGTCATTTTAATATCTTAGCGCCAGAACTTGAAATACAAGTTGACGAGGATGAGGAGTATCGAAATTTTCGGCGGGAGCCTCACGGTTAAATGCAACCGATAAAGACCGGCAAAACTGCGAAGTGATTTGCAGGACAAATTCGGTCGGGCATAAATTCTGCAAAAACAACTGCTTTTTGCAGTTTTTTTGTAGTACACGAAATTTATTCGCCTATGCATAATGTTTTTGATTTCAATTAAGAAAGGACAAATAATTATGTGTGGAATTACAGGATATATCGGAAATGGTGACGCTAAAGAATTTTTGATGTCAGGACTTGAAAAACTTGAGTACAGAGGTTATGATTCTGCCGGAATTTGTATCGGAGGAAACAGATTAAAGCTTTGCAAGACAAAAGGAAGACTCGGTGCATTAAAAGAAGCTATGTTGAAGTCTGACCTTAACGGAAATATAGGTATCGGACATACAAGGTGGGCAACACATGGTGAACCGACTGATGTGAATTCTCATCCTCATCTGTCTGATGACGGGAATTTTGCAGTTGTTCACAATGGTATTATTGAAAACTACTCGGAACTCAGGGAAATGCTTGCAGAAAAGGGATATAGATTTTTATCGCAGACAGATACAGAGGTTATACCTAATTTGATACAGTTTTGCTATGAAGGCGATGTGCTTGAGTCTATTGTTAAAGCGACTGAATACTTAAAGGGGGCATATGCATTAGGTATTATAAGCGCTTATCAACCGGAGACAATTTTTGCAGTCAGAAAAGACAGTCCGTTGATTGTGGGGATAGGTGACGGGGAAAATTTCCTTGCTTCAGATATTCCGGCAATTCTGTCTAAAACACGTAACGTATATCTTTTGGAAACAGATGAGTTCGCGGTTTTAACAAAAAACAGAATAAATTTTTTCAATAAGAGTTTGGATACCATTGAAAAAGAAATATTCAAAGTGACGTGGGATATTGATGCAGCAGAAAAAGACGGATATGACTTTTATATGCTTAAAGAAATTATGGAGCAACCAAAAGCCGTTGCAAATACTATTTCTCCCAGAATTAAAAACGGGAAGATTGATTTAAGTGAAATATCTTTAAGCGATAATTACTTCAAGAATTTGAAAAATATTTTTATAGTCGCGTGCGGAAGTGCGTATCATGCAGGTTTGATTGGTAAAAATCTGATTGAAGGATTGGGAAGAATTCCTGTAAGCGTAGAACTTGCATCGGAATTCAGGTACAGAAATCCTGTTATTAATAAAGGTGATTTGGTTATTGTTATCAGCCAGTCGGGAGAAACATCTGATACTCTTGCTGCACTCAGATATGCAAAATCAAACGGAGCCGAAATACTTTCGGTTGTAAACGTGAAAGGCAGCACAATTGCACGTGAGAGTGATAATGTTATATATACCCACGCCGGGCCTGAAATAGCCGTAGCAACCACCAAAGCTTATATGACGCAGATGTGTGTGTTGATGCTTTTAGGAGTTCATATTGCCTCGGTTAAAGGACGCATATCGGACGGAAAGCACGTTTCTTTAGTCAGAGATATGGAAGAAATTTCGCAAAAACTTGAAAAATTGCTGTCTTCAACCGGTTATCTGAGCGATTTGGCAAAAAGATTTACTTCGGTAAAAGACGTGTTTTTTATTGGCAGGGGGATTGATTATTCGGTTGCAATGGAGGGTTCGCTGAAACTAAAAGAAATCTCTTATATTCACTCGGAAAGCTATGCTGCAGGCGAATTAAAGCACGGTACCATTTCTTTGATTGAAGAAGGGACTTTGGTGATTGCTCTTTGTACGCAAAAAAGGCTTTTTGAAAAAATGTTAAGCAATATAAAGGAGGTTAAGGCAAGAGGAGCATATGTCATCGCAATTGGAATTGAAGGTATGAACGAACTGAAGCAAGAGTCTGATTGTGCAATATTTGTTCCTGAAATCAACGAGTATTTTACCGGAGCATTGGAAGTTGTTCCTTTGCAAATTTTTGCATATTATATTGCTCTTCATAAAGAACTTGATGTTGATAAACCGAGAAATTTGGCAAAATCTGTTACCGTAGAGTAAAAAAATAAATTTTTTTGCAAGATTTTGTTGACTTATCTGCCTTTTTTTAGTATTATAATAGTATTAGACATCAATTTTGTTTTTTAGGAGGACTAAGATGATTTCCGAAACCGTTGTTATCCAGAATAGAGTTGGACTGCATTCCAGACCTGCAACTTCATTTATTCAAAAGGCAAATGAGTATAAATGCAGTGTGTGGATTGAAAAAAATGAGCGCAGAGTTAATGCCAAGAGTCTTCTGGGTGTGCTGTCACTGGGGGTCCTTCAGGGAACAGAGATTAACATTATAGCCGACGGTGCCGATGAACGTGATGCTATTCAAGCAATGGTTGCTTTAGTTCATTCGGATTTTTCAGAAATTGTTTAATTTGTTTATGCCCGCTTTATGCGGGCATAATTTAGTATTAAAGAGGGAGGGAAGAATATGGTAACAAATGAGTTTTTGAAATCTTTACCCGAAAGTCCGGGGGTTTATATTATGAAATCGGCTGACGGAACTGTTATTTATGTCGGCAAGGCGAAAATTTTAAAAAACCGTGTAACTCAATATTTCAGAAAAAATTCATCACATACTGCAAAGGTTGTTGCAATGGTTTCACATATAGACAGCCTTGAATACATTGTTACCAATACAGAATCAGAAGCTTTAAATCTTGAGTGTTCTCTGATAAAAAAATACCGTCCCAAATATAATATTTTGTTAAAAGATGATAAAGGGTACCCTTATATTGAAATCACCGGAGAAAAGTTTCCGAGGCTAGTGTTGGCACGCCGCAGAGAGAATAAGACGTCAACATATTTCGGTCCTTTTATCAGTTCATATCATGCAAAGCAGGTAATAGCAATTCTTTGTAAAATTTTTAAAATCAGAGAATGTAAAGGTGATTTGAATAATATTAAGGAACCCTGTCTCAATCATCATATCAGCAGATGCGATGCTCCTTGTGTTGGTAAAATTTCTGAAGATGACTATAAACTTAAGATGAAAGAGGTTGCCCGTGTCTTAGGAGGAAACTCCGATGCACTTATTGCAGAATTGACTGAAAAAATGAATATTGCCGCAGAAAACTTCAAATTTGAGGAAGCGGCGGCTTTGCGTGATAAAATATACGGAATTAACAGGATGAACGAAAGTCAGCTTACCGTTTCAACAGATGACAAAGATAAAGATGTTTTATGCCTGGTTAAGGATAATAATGATGTTTGTATTCAGCTTCTTCAGTTCAGGAAGGGTAAGCTTATTGATAAAAAAGCCTTCTTTATGAACAATTCAATTGATGATTTAAATGAAAGCATTATGCAGGCATTTTTAATACAATACTATTCTGATTTTTATGTTCCGAAAAATATTATAATTTCAGATATTCCCGAGGAAGCGGATGAAACCGCAGAATTTTTATCAGGAATACGTGGTTCAAAGGTTGTTTTGACCAAACCGATAAGAGGGGATAATGTCAAGCTTGTGGATATGGCGAGAAAAAATGCATCCGAGGCTATTGATAACAAAAAACTTTTAAGGAAGTCAAAAGATAACAATGAGGCTTTGCAACAGTTTAAACATTACCTGAATTTGGATAAAATTCCCGAACGTATTGAAGCTTACGATGTTTCTAATACTGCAGGCAGCGAAATTGTCGCTTCAATGGTTGTGTTTGAAAACGGATTGCCTGCAAAAAAACAGTATCGCAAATTTAAGATTAAAACGTTGAGCGGGCAGGATGATTATGGTTCTATGAAAGAGGTTTTAATAAGGCGATTTACGCATAATAAATCAGATGAAAGTTTTGACAAAACACCTGATATAATTTTCGTTGACGGAGGAAAAGGACAAGTAAACGCTGCTAAAAATGCTTTAAGCGAGCTTGGAGTTAATATAACAGTTCTGGGTATTATTAAAGATGACAAGCATAAAACGCGTGATATTGTTTCGGAAAGCAGAGAGTTTAACATTCCCATCGGGACAAAATGCTTTAAACTTGCCACAGAAATTCAGGATGAAATGCACAGAGTTGCAATTTCTTATCACAGACTTTTACGTAAAAAGAAGAATACCGAAAGTGAGCTTATGAAAATAGAAGGAATAGGCAAAAAACGGTATCTTGCATTGATGTCAAAATTCAAAACACTTGAAAACATCAAAAATGCCGCACCCGAGCAAATTGCCGAGATAAAAGGTATATCAATTGCAGAAGCTGAAAGAATAGCAAATCACCTGAAATTGCTTTCATTTTTCAAGTGAAAATCATTGACAAGCAGGATTCTTTTAAGTATAATATTCAATAGAGTTATGTTGTTTAAAATTGCAAATTTCAGATAGGATGTGTATTTATGATAAAAAGGGCAATGTGCCTTATTCTTGCACTTGCAGTAATGCTTTCGTGCATATGTTTCACTACTGTTACAAGTGCTGCCGGAACTCTTAAATTTAAAGTTACTTCTGGTGAATTTAAAAATGGAAAGGTTACGGCAACGGTTTCAATTACCGAAAATCCGGGGCTTATTTCCTATGTTCTGGCACTAAAATATGATAATACAAAATTTGCACCTGTTTATAATGCAGATGCAGAGTCAGCAGTTGTGGATAAAAAGCTTTTCGGAACCTCGATGGACGAAATAACAAGCAATTCAAGCGGAATAGGACAGAGTGCTGCTGCAAATCTTGATTATATTACCGCTGTTGCAACTTCAGATGGCTCAAATGTTACTGCAACCGGAAACCTTTTTAGCATTGAATTCAATGTTCTTGACAGCAGTATGACTGTATTTCCGTCAGAATTGATTGTTTCTGAGGCATTTACATATGCTCCGGGTGAGGGTGCCAATGAAGATGGACAGAGAGAACTTGAATATGAAATCATAAATTCAAACGGCATTTACACAGTAAAGCATCATAAAGAGCTTGTAACAGGTGGTTATGAATTTGAAACAGAGGTGCTTCAGGCTCCTGTTGGAAGTCAGGTAACTGCTACACCAAAGCAGTATACAAGTCATGAGTTTTCCTCTCTTGCAGGAAATGTCTTAAACGGAAATGTGAAAATGGATGGCACCTTGGTGCTTGACTGTTATTACAGTATTAATAACTATACTGTTACATATGATTATCAGGGAGGAACTCCCGCAAACGTTACGTCAGACAGTGTAAAGCATGGTCAAACCATCACACTTCCGACTGAAGGCTTTTCAAAGACTGATTATGAATTTAAAGGTTGGTATACTGTGCCTGACGGCAAGGGTCAAGAGTTTACTTCCACAACTCCTGTAACCGAGTCGCTTACGTTATATGCTTACTGGACACCGAAACCCACATATAAAGTTATGCACTTTAAGGAAAACATATCCGATGATGAATATGTTGAGGAGTTGGATGACAGAGAAGAACATAAAGCATTTACTAATGAATTTGTTACCGTGCAGCCTAATACATACGAGGGTTTTGAATTAGTTTCCGAGACAGAGTCAGGTAAGCTCAGCGGAACTGTAAGTGCTGACAGTTCTACAGAATTTAAGTTTTATTATAAACGAAAAATTTATAATGTTAAATTTTATAATTTAGCAGGTGAACAGATTGGTACAACTCAAAAGGTGAAATACCAGGCTGGCGCTGCACAACCCGAACAACCTGCAAATACTCAAGATACGGAATATGAATATATTTTCGATGGCTGGGAAACCGATTTTAGCTGCGTGACTGATAATATGGATATTTATCCTAAAGTTATTAAACAGAAACGTAAATATAAAGTAACTTATAATTATATGAGTCCAACATTCCAAAACGGAGAGCTTGAAAAAGAACTTGAGTATAATGACAATATCGTTTTTCCGGATGAATCCACTTTTGGTAAGTCAGAATATGATTTTGGCGGTTGGTATACTGATATAGATTTTGCTGAAAGCAGCAAGGTGTCGCAAACCGACAAAGTTTTAGATAATATGGTGCTTTATGCTAAATGGAATAAGCAGCCTAAGTATGTTGTTGAGCATTATAAAGAAAATCTTGAAGGTGATTATGTAAAAGATTCTGAAACCGTATTTTATAACACTGTTAGTGAAGGAGTGACTGCAACTCCGAAGTCTTACGAAGGCTTTGAAGAAAATACAGGGCATAAAGACAGAAATACAACAGGTTGGGGAGCTTCGGGAAGCACAACAGTGTTAAAGCTATACTATTCGCGAAAACAATATACTGTTAATTTTTATAACGACATTGAAGGCTTGGGAAGTATTTATGCAGCGAAATTAGTTAAGTATCAGCACAATTCAGCTGAACCGGAAAATCTTCCGGTAAAAGAACCTGATTTGCAAAAAGTTTATACTTTTGACGGATGGAATAAATCGTTAAATAACATCGTGTCGGATATGGATATTTATCCAGTTTTCAAAGAAACTGCCAGGGAGTATACAGTAACATATTTATACGGAGAAGGCGTTGATTATGAAATAGAAACTAAGCTCGGAAAGTATGGTGAAGCTATTCCAACTCCGGGAAGTGATACATTCTCAAAAGAAGGTTTTTATTTCGCAGGTTGGTATACCCAAATTGAAAACATTGAAACAAGCATCAGCGATCTGACAATTTCAGGTGACATTGAAGTTTATGCAAGATGGACACAGATGCCAAGATGCATTGTTGAACACTATCAGGAAAATCTGGATGGAAGTGGATACAGTCTTGTAGATGGCCACACAAAATATATCACTATGGATAGTGGTGAAATTTTTAAAGTTGAACCGGAAGATGGAAAATATGTTGGCTTTTATCTTAATTATGATGAGAGCGATTTAGAAGAAGTGATTGTTCCTGAAAGTGACGATATCGTTTTAAGAGTATACTACGACAGAGAAAGATTTTCGGTTGTTTTCCATGGCTATGAATCAGATAATCATATATGTGATGATGCTTGTGCAGTACGAGAGAATGTTATGTACGGAGCCACGGCTAATGTGCCTTCCGCTCCTTCAAAAGACTCAACTGAGCAGTATGACTATAGTTTTAGCGGATGGGTTGGTTCATTTGAAAATATAACAGAAAACCTTAATATCTACCCTGAATTTGACGCACACATAAGAAGTTACAGAGTAAATTATCACTATCAGGGTGCTACTGTTTATGGCGATGTATACAAGATTATCAACTATGGCGAGTACGTGATTATTCCAAACGAGTCAGATTTTGAAAATACCGGTTACAACTTTATGGGATGGTATACAGAGTCTGATGGAAATGGCAGTCCTGTAACTGATGCAAATGTTGTTACAGGCGATATGGATATTTATGCATATTGGCAGATGCCATCTTATCGTGTTGAATATTACAAAGAAAATCTGGATGGTGGATTTTCACTTGAAGAAGCCTGTGATTTAGCTGCGTTAATCGGCAGTTCTGTTACGGCGGGAGACGACAAGGAATATATCGGTTTTTCATTTGATGGTACAAATGAAAATAATGTTCTTTCGGCGTCTGTAGCGGCAAATGGCAGCACAGTGCTTAAAGTGTATTATAAGAGAGAAAGATTTTCGGTTGTTTTCCATGGCTATGAATCAGATAATCATATATGTGATGATGCTTGTGCAGTACGAGAGAATGTTATGTACGGAGCCACGGCTAATGTGCCTTCCGCTCCTTCAAAAGACTCAACTGAGCAGTATGACTATAGTTTTAGCGGATGGGTTGGTTCATTTGAAAATATAACAGAAAACCTTAATATCTACCCTGAATTTGACGCACACATAAGAAGTTACAGAGTAAATTATCACTATCAGGGTGCTACTGTTTATGGCGATGTATACAAGATTATCAACTATGGCGAGTACGTGATTATTCCAAACGAGTCAGATTTTGAAAATACCGGTTACAACTTTATGGGATGGTATACAGAGTCTGATGGAAATGGCAGTCCTGTAACTGATGCAAATGTTGTTACAGGCGATATGGATATTTATGCATATTGGCAGATGCCATCTTATCGTGTTGAATATTACAAAGAAAATCTGGATGGTGGATTTTCACTTGAAGAAGCCTGTGATTTAGCTGCGTTAATCGGCAGTTCTGTTACGGCGGGAGACGACAAGGAATATATCGGTTTTTCATTTGATGGTACAAATGAAAATAATGTTCTTTCGGCATCTGTAGCGGCAAATGGCAGCACGATTTTGAAAGTTTATTATAAGAGAAATATTTATACAGTTACATATAATTATCAAGATGCAACATCTTATGAAATTGAAAGTGATACATTTAAGTTTGGACAAAATATTGTTTTACCTGATGTTTCAACCTTCTCGAAAGATGGATATACTTTTAGCGGATGGTATTCAGAACCTAATGCTCAAGGAAACGTTGTAAATTCGAGCAACACTGTAACATCTGATATTATTGTATATGCTGCATGGCAACAACATCTTCCGCAACCGCCGTTAACTGCAGCCTACAAGGTTGTTTACTACCAAGAGAATCTCGATGGTACTTATTCCATTACAAATGCTGAGAATAAGAGCGGAGCAATTGGTGCAACAGTTTATGCGCAAATACCCGAAATATCAGGTTTTGAGTTTGATGCTTCAAATGTGGGAAATGTACTTACTGCAACCATTGCATCAGATGGCACCACGGAATTAAAGGTTTACTGCAAGAGAAAAATATTTACAGTCACATATAATTATCAGGGAGCTACAACTGCAGGAGTTGCAAGCAATACCTTTAAATTTGGTCAGACAATTTCTCTTCCTGACAGTACAACATTTTCAAAATCAGGCTATACTTTCGGTGGATGGTATACTGCCGAGAATAAGGCAGGAACTCAGGTTGGCACGACTTATGTTGTAAACTCTGATCTTACAATTTATGCAGGATGGAATGTTGTGTCTAATTCTAACGCCGGTAGCGGCGGAGGAGGCGGCGGAGCAGCCGTACCCGTGTCGGTTACTGTTAAATTCAATTCCAATGGCGGAAGCGAAGTTGAGAGCGTTAAAATAGTACAGGGAAGTAAAGTTGCTGAGCCTGAACCACCTACAAAAGAAGGTTATGTGTTTGCAGGCTGGTATGTTGATAAAGCACTTAAGACAAAGTATAACTTTGATGACACATTGACGGCAGGTATGACACTTTACGCCGCATGGACAGAAAAAACCGAAGATGATAAAGAGAATCAGGACAATGAAGACAAGGAAGCTAATAATGATACTCCGTTAAGCAATGTTTCTGCAGTTTTGAACACAAGTCCGGGTGTTACCTATATTCAGGGAGATGACAATGGTCATTTTAATCCTGAAAATAAAATTACACGCGCAGAAGTGTCTGTTATGATTTATCGTTTGCTTTTGGACACCGATATTGTTACGGAAACTGATTTTGTAGATGTACCTCATGACGAATGGTACAGTCTCCAGGTTAAAACACTTGCATCAAAAGGGATTATCAAAGGTTATGACGACGGCTGCTTCTATCCGTCACGATATGTAACACGTGCAGAATTTGCAACAATTCTTTCAAGATTGGTTCAGTTAGAAAACGGAGAAGAAATTTTCCCTGATGTGCCTGAAAACCACTGGGCATTTGTATATATTACAACTGCGTACAAAAATGGCTGGATAACAGGTTATGAAAATGGAAATTTTGGTCCTGATATGAATTTAAGCAGAGCTGAAGCAGTTACAATTATGAGCAGAGTGCTTGGGAAATCAATTACAAGCGGTAACTCTTGTAAATTCCCTGATGTAGCAGAAACTCATTGGGCATACGATTACATTTGTGCAGCATCTGATTAAAAAACACTCTCACATATTGCCGAGTACCCTTAAGGATACTCGGTAGTTTTATTGCGAAACGAAGCAGTGAAATTCACTGCTTCGTTTCGCTGTCCTTAACAGTACGCTTTATATGGCGAGATTTCTTTCAAACACGAGAGGGTAATTTTTTGGACATTGTATCACTGCATTTTCTGATATGGTAACACCTTTGTCAACAATGACATTCTTTAATTTTGCACCCTTTTTGATGGTGGCGTTTTGTAATATTATACACCCGTCTACAGCAGCACCTTCTTCTATTCTTACATTTCGATTTATAACTGAGTTGATTATACTGCCGCAAATTATACAACCGTCTGCAATCATAGCGTTTTTAATATTGCATTTATCAAGGTATTTAACGGGTGGGGAATCGTTGGTTTTTGTATATATTGGCAGCTTGGTATTAAAGAGAGCTTTTGTAGTTTTATAGTCAAGCATTTCTAAACTGGCGTTGTAATAGCTTAAAGTAGAGTTGACGCATTTCAGGTAACCTTCAAATTCCAAAGCTGTAACGTTATATTTTACAAGATTGTTTTTTATTACTGATTTTAAACTGCTAAAGCCTTTTGAAATTCCTTCATACATAAGTTCTGTTAAAATTTTTTTGCTGAAAATATAAATGTCTGTACTTATTTCAGCGGTATCAATTATTCCGATATTTTTGCTGATGCTTATGACATTGTTGTTTTCTGATAATATTAAATTATCACAGTTTACAAACTCTGTACGTGCATTGTTGACTTTTTTATATATGATTGAAATATCTGAATTGTTTTTTATATGTGTTGTAACATATTTTTCAATGTCAATATTTACAATCATATTTGATGATGCAAAAACAATTGTTTCGGCTATGTTATTATTGAAAAAATCTATAATGCCTGAAAAATTTTTGCTGTTATTGGTCGAATTTCCATCCAGTAAGTTATGATTAAACAGGAACAGTCCCCCTGATTTTCTATCCAGGTCCCATGACTTCCCGTTTCCAAGATGGTCGGATAACGATCTTGTTTCTTTGCTTGAAAATACACTTATGTTTTTAATACCTGCATTAACCATGTCAGAAAGAATGAAATCTATTAATCTGTAACGACCTGCAATAGGAATAGTTCCTACCGAACGGTATGCAGTCATACCACGCATATCTGTTTCGTTTTCATCTATATTGATTATTCCCATACAATCTCTAAGCATTTTCCAAATCCTCCATACAGTATGTCTTTGAAGTGATATCAGCATAGTCTTCAATCAGCGTTATCACTTCATTTGTTCCTATATCATTAAACTCTCCAATGGTCGCATTGTATCCGACAATTGTGTTGTTTATTGCAGTGCCTGCTTCAATTCTTACTTTTTCCAGAATAATACTGTTTTTTATGTAACATCCCTCGCCGATGTAAGTGCCGGGGAAAATAACAGAACCTGTTACAT
>CAZBJD010000012.1:0-30111 GCA_964492155.1 uncultured Eubacteriales bacterium | reverse complement strand
ATCTCTTACTTCTTGACCTCGCAATGCTCGTTATACTATTTTCGGCAACTGTCCTTAACAGTACACCTCATTTGAAGTGCTTTTTTATTTTGTTCTTAAAATATTCTGCCGACAATTTCTTCAATATATTTTTTTGCTTCCTTAATTCCTTTGTCGCGGTCAGAAACAGAAACGCCTGCAATTTCGTGTTCAATTGCAATATCACCCTCATAGCCATTTTCTTTAAGTTGCAGGATGAGTCTTTCAAAATCTACCTCGCCGGTACCAATCTGCACCTGACGACCTTTAATATCACCAAATTTTGGTGCGACACCGTCTTTTGCATGCATTCCGAAAATTCTCGGTGCTAAATGTTCCATTGCATCATTAGGATTTGCTCTGCCTCCGCACAAAAGATTTGCAGGGTCAAAATTAACGCCCACGTTATCAAGGCCTATTTCCCCAATCATAATGCTAAGTGTCAAAGGAATTTCCTCACCTGTTTCAAATGCGAGTCTTTGTCCCCTTTCTTTAAGCTCGGCACAGAATTCTCTAAGCACCTGAACCATTGCCATTCTTCTCGGGTCAAATGGATCGTCGGGAGTGTAGCCCACGTGAGTAACAACAGTATCAATCCCCAAATCGTAAGCAAACTTTGCTCCCTTTCTTAAATCCTCAACACGTTTTTGGCGCATCCAGTCGGGAACCAATCCCAAAGTCCGATACATATCCGGATAGCCCCATTTAACGGGACCTGTCCAGCCGCACCACATAGACATAACTTCAAATTTTTCCTCTTGCAATGTCTTTTTTAGTCCTTCAAGATTTTCCTTGGTATAAAAGTCCATATCCCAAATTACAAGCTGACCCAAATCAAATCCCAACTCTTTTGCGTGGCGGATTTCTTCTTTGTAATTTTTTGTAATATCAACAACAAACCCTACTCTCATGCTGCACCTCACAAATTAGAATATTACAGGGTTGCCTGTATCTGCCGACTTATAGATTGCATCAATTATCTGCATCAAAACAACTGCTTCTTCAGGCTTGCAAATGCACTCTGTACCATTTATGCAGCAATCAACAAAATGATTTATTTGACTTTCATAATTATTCTTCTTTTTAAGCTGAGGAACAACCTCAGAAAAGCCATCTTCGGTAAGCTCTACAAATTTCAAGTCCTGATCGCCTGCGATTCCCACTTCATACCTTGCCCCGGCTTTTTCTCCCGCTATGTCAATAAAGCGTTCAAGTTTTACTGAATTTAAAATGCTTGCCGCCTTAGTCTTGATGCTTGCTCCGTTATCAAGAATAATAAAGCCTTCTATCGAGCTTTCAATATCACGCTCAAAGCTGCTTGTATCAAATGATTTCCAGCCTTCAGCTCCCAGTTTTGCCGGTAAATCTTTATTTGCAAAGCTTTGATTTGCAACAACCACCTTCGGCTTCGGATACCCCATAAGATACAAAGTGCTGTCAAGTTCATGAATGATTTCATCTCTCAACGTGCCTCCGCCTTTAGCTCTGCTGGCAAACCAGCCTTGTGCTCCGCTGCAGCGGCTCATTGCACGTACACATTCTGCTCTTACAAAGTTGCCCATTTTGCCTGCTTCAATATATTTTTTCAAATACTGCATCTGGTCATTAAAGCGAAATACCATTGCATACATCAAAAGCTTGTCGCTTTCTTTTGCCGCTTTTTCACATTCTATTGCTTCCTCTGCATTAAGAGCCGGCGGTTTTTCGCATAAAACATTCTTGCCTGCTTTTAACGCCTCAATAACAATATCCTTATGAGTAAATGTTGGTGTAACGATACTTACCGCGTCGATTGACTCGTCTTTTAAAATCTCTCTGTAATCCGAAAAAGCCTTCTCAATGCCGAATTCCTCTGCTCTGTCTAAAGCATTCTTTTCATTTATATCCGCAATGGCTTTAATTTCGCAGTTGGCGTTTGCCTGATATGCTTTTATGTGAAATGACGCAATATGCCCTGCACCGATTATTCCTATTTTCAAAATTTTCATCCTCCTGTTACTTTTTATTCAATTATATAATATAATAAATAAGCCCTTCGGCACAAGCGATTTTGTTTCAAGTTATGGCAAAATTGACTCACATTTAAAGTTTTATCGCCGGGCAATACAACAAAAAATCTCAACCGCAGGTTATTGACATTAAAATCCTGCTATGTTAAAATATCACAGAAATGGTGGTTTTTGATGACAAACACCCCTTCATTCTATGAACAATCTTTCATTAAAAAACTGAAAACAACTCCGCAGAAAGGAGACTTTTTTGTGAGAAACGAAGTTAAAACATATTCCCTGATTGTTCTGGGCAGCATTTTGTACGCCGTTGCAACAGTATTATTTATATTCCCCCACGCTCTGCTTCTTGGCGGAACAAGCGGAATTTCAGTAATTCTGCAGGCATTTTTGCCCTTTTCACCGGGAAATATTCTGATGGCAATTAACTTTTCCCTTCTGGTACTTGCATTTATTGTCCTTGGAAAAGGAATGGCAATAAAAACCTTTGCAGGCTCTACGCTGACCACCCTTTTTATCGGCATGGCAGAAAAGATTTTTGTTTTTTCCTCACCACTCATCCAAAGCTGCTATCTTTCAGCAATTATCGGTGCTTTAACAATCGCGGTAGCAAGCGGAATTATGTTTTATGTTGATTCAAGCTCGGGCGGAACCGACATAATAGCTTTAATTGTAAAAAAATACACCAACATTAACATCGGCAAAGCACTTCTTATAACAGATTTCCTGATTGTTTTGATTGGCGGAGCTTTATCGGGACTTACACTCGCAACCAGTTCTTTTATAGGGCTTTTAATCAAGACCTTCGGAATTGATTTTGTGATTTCTTTAATCAAAAAATTCAGGAAATAAATTTAAGGTTGTTAAAACTCATTGGAAATTTAACAACCTTTTTTTACATTTACCGTCTTTTAAATGTACTTCTGTATTCTGTAGGTGATAAACCTGCGTGTTTTTTGAACATTCTCGCAAAATACGACGAATCGGGTACACCGACTTCTCTTGAAATTTCTTCCACACTTTTTTTCGTTCCCAAAAGCAATCCCATTGCTTTATACATTCTTATATTATTAAGATATGCAAGCGGCGGCATTCCGCATTTTTCTCTGAATTTTTTAACAAAATACGTAGGATGCATATGAACAAGTGCCGCAAGTTCTTCAAGCATTATCTGTTTTGCAAGATTTTGCGTCATATATTCCAAAACCGGCTTGAAAAACAAATAATCACTGCTTGTATGATGCTGACGCGCCTCCGCATAAAGCTTGATAATATTTATAATGTCTGCACACCAGCCCACATTATACAACTGATCCTTAAACATTTCTTCTCTTTTTGAGTTTTCAAAAAGCTTTTTTAAGTATTCCCGATCCTCAATATCCACAACAAAATTCTGCTCCGTAAGTCCCAAAGCCTCCATAAGATTTTCATTTTCGTTTGCAATAGCCTCAAATCCCATTTCATACATGGAAAATCTTTCGGACACCTGCGTATACATACGCATTTTACCCTTCGGAAGATACGCAAGCTGACCTTTTCTTACAATATAATTCTGAGAATCAATATTTAAAAAGCACTCACCCTCAAGCACCCAAAAGAACACATCGTTATTTCCGATGTGCCCAACACTGTCGCCCTTCCACAAAATCGGAGGAACATAAAAATGGACATTTACGGGTCTTATATTCAATTTTTTTAATTCAAATATCTGCTCGTGCATAATTTTGTCCTGCCTAATATAATTTTATGCTGACAAAACTCCTCAATCCATTTAAAATGCTCATTCTATTATTTGCAAAAAGTGTAATTTTGTCATAAAAAACATATTTTTTTCTATTTACAAACAAATGATATCACAATATAATTAAAATGTCAAATATTAATTTATAAGGAGATGACTGCATGAAGAGATACGTTCAGGTAGGCTGCGGAGCAAGAGGTATTCTTGCTTACTCAAAGCCATTGGTAAAAAAATACAAAGACTGTGCTGAGCTTTGCGGCGTGTACGATATCAACTACAAACGTGCAGAAGCAGTAAGCGATCTTGTAGACGAAAAAATTCCCGTTTACACTGATTTCGACAAAATGCTTAAAGAGGTTAAACCCGATACTGTAATTGTTACTTCAATCGATGCTACTCACGATGATTATGTCATCCGTGCTATGAAGGCAGGCTGCGATGTAATCTGCGAAAAGCCCCTCACCACAACTTTTGAAAAAGCAATGAACATTAAAAAAGTTCAGGAAGAAACAGGAAAGAAGGTTACAGTTACATTTAACTGCCGTTTTATGCCTGTACTCAAGCGTTTAAAAGAAATTGTAAAATCAGGTGTTGTCGGTGATATCTTAAGCGTACATTTTCAGTGGATGCTCGACACTTCTCACGGTGCTGACTACTTCAGAAGATGGCACAGAGAAACCAAAAATTCCGGCTCTTTAATGGTACATAAATCAACACACCACTTTGACCTTATTAACTGGATTTTAGAAGAAGACCCTGTTGCAGTAAATGCATTCGGTACAACACGTTATTACGGTCATACAAGAGAAAACCGTTCTGAAAGATGCACCACTTGTCCACATAAGGACAAATGCGAGTTCTATTTTGACCAGAACAGTAACGATGTTTATAAAAGAATTTACACAGACTGTGAAGATGTTGATGGTTACTATCGTGACAAATGTGTATTTTCTGATGAAATTGACATCCACGACAGTGTAAGTGTTAATGTTCAGTACAGCGGCGGTACAGTTATGAGCTACTCGCTCACCGCTCACTCACCTGTTGAAGGTTTCAACATCATCTTAAATGGCACAGATGGCAGACTTGAATTTACAAAATATTCAATCCATGCCCCCAACTTCTCAGAGCTTGGTGCTAAAACTACCCTTAAAGTATTCAATCGTTTAGGCGAACAGATTGAATACACTCTCCCCAAGGAGCAGGCAGAAGGTCATGGCGGTTCAGACGACAAGCTCCGTGACAATCTTTTCCGCGGATTTGACAATGACCCGCTCGGTCAGATGGCTGACACAACATCAGGTCTTATGTCTATCGGTATCGGTATGGCTGCCAACATTTCAATGAAAGAAGGCAGACAGGTTAAATTGAGTGAATTTTATGGTGATTTAAAAAAATATGCTAAATAAAAAGGAGATTTAAAAATGGAAATCAGAATTTGCAAAAACAGTAAAGAATTAGGAAAAAGTGCAGCAAAACACGTTGCACAGGTATTAAAAGAAGTAATCGCTGAAAAAGGAAGTGCAAGACTTTGCCTTTCAACAGGAGCTTCACAATTTGATACAATAAGTGCTTTGGCAGAAGAACCGGGCATCAAATGGGAATGTGTTGAAATGTTCCACTTAGACGAATATGTTGACCTTCCTATCACTCACGTTGCAAGCTTCAGAAAATACTTGCAGGAACGTTTTGTTGACAAAGTAGGCAACTTAAAGGCAGTTCACTTTGTTGATGGTACAAAAGAATGTATTGCAAAGCTTACAGAAGAAATCAGAAAAGAACCTATTGATATCGGTCTTATCGGAATCGGCGAAAACGGACACATTGCTTTCAATGACCCGCCGGCAAACTTCGATACAAAAGAAGCTTATATCATTGTTGACCTTGATGACCGTTGCAAAAAGCAGCAGATGGGCGAAGGTTGGTTCGCTACAATTGACGATGTTCCGAAGCAGGCAGTTTCAATGACAACATACCAGATTATGCAGTGCAAACGTATTGTATCTTGCGTTCCTCACGAAGTAAAAGCAGAAGCTATTAAAAATACACTTTCAGCTAAAGAAGTAACACCTATGGTTCCTGCTACACTTCTTACAACTCATCCTGACTGGATTTTGTACATCGACGAAAATAGCGCTTCAGGTGTTGTTAATTTCTAATGAGGTGATTAAATGTCAACTTTAAATGACATTCAGAACGCTGTAAGCGGCATATACTGGGCAAAAGATAAATTCTTCCTGTATGCCCACAAAAAATCTATGGTAGCTTTTGATAAAGCTGACAAAAGAAGAAATAAAATAAAAACGAAAGAGGATTTCCTGAAATATCAGGAATCCGCAAAAAAAGCTTTCCTGAAAAGTATGGGAAAAATCCCATATGACAATAAGCTTCCACTTAAAGCAGAGGTTGTTAAATCAGAAGTCTATGATGGAATCAGAATTGAAAATGTAGTATTTCAGTCAAGAAAAAATGTGTATGTTACAGGCAACTTTTACATTCCTGAAAATGCTACAGGTAAGCTTCCTGCAATTTTGATGCAATGCGGACATTCTGCTTTGGGAAGATTGAATCCCGCATATCGCAGAGTGTGCACAATTTTAGCGAAATCAGGACTTATTGTTTTTGGCATAGACCCTATAGGTCAGGGTGAAAGACAAAGCTATCCTGAGCTTTTTGAACCAACTGCCTCTCCTACACAGGAACATCAGTACTGTGGTGACCAATGCTTGCTTGCAGGCTCGGTTTTGACAAAATATTTTATTGCCGATGCTATGCGTGCAGTTGATTATCTATGCACTCGTTCTGAGGTCGATACCGATAAAATCGGTGCAACAGGTTCATCAGGCGGTGGTACAATGACCGCTGTAATGGGCGTTGTTGATGACAGAATTAAAGCGGTCGCTCCAGGTACATTTATCACCACAAGAAGAGATTATATGTATGCAGGAAGCGGTCAGGATTCAGAACAGATATGGCCGGGAACTTCCAGAGATTTATTTGACCATTATGAACTTATTTCCTGTTTCTGCCCCAAGCCTTACTTGATTTTGGGCGTAAAAAGTGACTTTTTCTGCCGTGAGGGCACTGAAAAAGTGTTCAATAAAGAAAAGGAATTCTACAAGCTTTTCGGCAAAGAAGATGATATGCGAATTGCATGGGATAATAGCACACACGCTTTTACTCCTGTTCTTGCAAAAGCGGCTGCTGAATTTTTCAACTATTATTTTAATGGCAAAAAGATTAATGCAGAAATTGTTGAGCCAATTGAAGACAATACTTTGTTGTACTCTACAAAATCAGGTCAGTTAATCAGCGACAAAAAAGGCGGTATGCCTGTGTTTGATGCAAACTTAATAGAGTTTGCCAAGAAAAAATGCAAAAATCCCAAGTCAATTCTTTTGAAGAATATTTATAACAACAGAGCTGAATGTTCTTTCAATGTACGTCATTTCGGGTTTGATACCGCAGACGAAATGGTTGCTGAAAAAATTATGTGGTTTGCACAGGAGCATCTTCCAAACTATGGCATAATGTTCAAGCCTGAAAACAAAAAGGACGAGGTTTTACCTGTAACTATTTGTCTTTGGAAAGGTGGAACAAACGCTATTGTTGAAAATAAGAAGGTTTTAAAAGACATAACAAATTCAGGCAATGCTGCATTTGTTGTTGATTTAACCGCTATGGGCAAAAATGAGCCTAACCAGATGTCGCCATGGGGAAATTCCGAAACTGCAACAAAAAAACTAAACTGCGACCTTATTTTCTTAGGTGACAGTTTATGTGCAATAAGAGCTTTCGAGCTTATAAAAGCATTGGATATGTTAAAAGAAGAGTTTAATGCAAGCGATGTAAGTCTTTACACAATTGGAAATTACTGCGTATATCCTCAGATTTTTAACGTTATCGGCAAAGAATTGCCTTCGCATTGTGAAGCACCTGTAACTGTTTTTGACATCATCACAAATAAGTTTTATAATAATGAAGATATGGCAAATATTTCTATGCCGGGAATAGGAGTATATTTAAAATGAGCAAAACTTTAATTTATAATGCCAAAGTAGTAACTCCTGCCAGAATAATCGAAAATGGCTATGTTGTTTATGAAAATGGTAAAATCACAGCCTACGGTACAGATTTTAATTCAGAAAATTTTAACGGAAACAAAATCGACGCCAAAGGCAAATATCTCTCTCCTGGATTTATTGACATTCATTGTCACGGCGGCGGAGATTCAGATTTTATGGACGGCACGTTAGATGCTTACATCACGGCTGCAACACTTCACGCAAAGTATGGTACAACAGCCATTATGCCCACCCTTACAACAGGCCCTGATGAAGATATGGTAAGTTCATTCAAAATTTTCCATCAGGCAAAGAATTCCGAATATAACGGAGCAAAACTTCTGGGCATACATATGGAGGGACCCTTCTTCAATCCTGTGCAAGCAGGTGCTCAAGACCCAAGATACATAAAATCACCTGTCAAAGAGCACTATGAAATGCTTTATAATGCTGCAGAGGGTGCCATCGCAAGATGGAGCGTAGCCCCCGAGCTTCCCGGTGCCGCTGAATTTGGAGAATTCTTAACTGAAAAAGGTGTTTTGGCATCAATCGGGCATACAAACGCAACTTACAACGATGTTCTGGTTGCTTTTGAAAGCGGATTTAACCTTTTGACACACTTTTACAGTGCAATGTCAACCATCACCAGAAATTCTGAAGGTTACAGACAGCTTGGTGTTATTGAAAGCGGTTATGTTATCGACGATATGAACGTTGAGCTTATTGCAGACGGCCATCACCTTCCGAAAGAAATTTTGAAGCTTGTTTACAAGACAAAAGGTGCAGACAAAATCGCACTTGTTACCGATTCAATGCGCGGTGCAGGTATGCCTGACGGTGAAACTGTTTTAGGTAACCGCGATACAGGTCTTAAATGCATTATTGATAAAGGTGTTGCCAAGCTTCCCGACAAAACTGCTTTTGCAGGAAGCATTGCAACAACCAATCAATTAGTAAGAGTAATGCACAAAATGGCTGAGGTTTCTATTGTAGACGCAGTTAAAATGATGACACTTACTCCTGCAAAACTTGTGCATATTGATGCTTCAAAAGGTTCGATTGCCGTTGGTAAAGATGCCGACCTTGTCATTTTTGACAACGATATCAACATTTCAATGACAATCGTTGAAGGCAAGACAGTATACTGCAAATAATTACATAACAGGGGATGTAAATAAATTTACATCCCCTGTTTTTATAGTTCTTTTCCAAACATAACATATTCTGCAGTTGGTTTAAATCCTGCTTTGTCATAAACATGAGCGGCGGCACCTGAGCCTGGTGTACTCTGTGCCCATGCACATTTAAGTCCCTGTTCTTTCATTCTTGTAAAGCATTCGTGAACCAATATTTTTCCAAGTCCCAACCCTCTGAACTTTTCACTTACGCTATATGGTCCATATCTTTCAGGGCAACTGTACGTGTCCCCGAAAATGCAGGCACCAATAACTTCGCCTTCATAAACAATCAGATTAAATTTTGAGTAATCCATTGTTTCAAGCAAAAGTCTTCTGAAACGGTGTGTCCATCCCGGAGTGTAGTATCTCATCAGTTTTAATATGTATTCATCTTTCATATCGGTAAAGATAAATCCTTCCGCTTCCCTTTGAGCTTTAAGCTCATCAATTTCTTCAGGACGCACATAGCTTAAAAGGTCAATAGCTCTCGAATAATTTCTGCTAAGTTCATTGTAACCCATTTCTCCAAACAACTGCACGTACTTTTCATACCTTGCATTAATGCCCTGATAAATGTAATGCGGTGTATATTTTGACACCTGCACAGATTTTTTACCAAAAGAACGAGCGTACTCCTCTGCTTTTCTTATCAGCTCTTTTCCGAGAGTTAAAACATCTTCTTCGTGTTTTAATCCAATAGCATTGATGTAGCAAAAATCATCTTCGGCAGAAGCACCCACATCGACAGGGAACCTTCTTATTATAGCATAAATAAAGCCAATAACTTCCCCATTTTCTTCTGCAACAAAAAATCCTTTTTCGTCAAAGTTATGGTCTAAAACCAGATTTTTAATGAATAAATCTTTTGATATATCATTATATGGCATAGCCATATTCCACACCTTAACAATTTCTTCAATGTCTGCACAGTTAAAATTTCTAATTGTAGCCATTTTTAATATCCTCTCTTATTAATACAACAGATATTTTTCACGGAGTTTCATAAACTCCTCTGCAGATTTTTCCCATTTCTCAATTAAAGGAAGCACGCTCTTTCCTTCTTTTGCAGAAATGCAGATGTCATCAGTACACATTCTCATTCTGCCGTGCCATTTATCGTCTTCCAAATTGATTTCATTATGATAAAGCTTAATAAGTGCATCTATAATATGAAGCTGAGTTTTAACAGGACGATAAACCTCTTTATCATAAATATTTATCATAATACCATCACAAAGACGCACACCTCTGTTATTTGCTTTAAAGGAACCGGTTTCTGCACTTAAATATCGCTGAGAAAAATAAACACCCGGAATATCTCTTGAATTAAGTTCTTTAGCCAAATCCTCACCGCAGAAATATTCACTTCCTATAAACTGATATGGTGTAGTAGTTTTTCTTCCCAAAGAAAAGTTACCGCCTTGCAAAAGTCCTGCTGTTGCATAATAAATAACATTTTCTGCAGTTGGCGTATTAGGTGTAGGCGGAGTCCACATAAGTCCGGTATCTTCATACCACATATCACGCTTCCAGCCTTCCATTTTAAACACGGTAAGCTTTGCACCTACATTCTGAGTTTCATTATACATTACAGCAAGTTCACCGATTGTCATACCATGTCTTAACGGATAGCTGAAGTTTCCGTATCCTGTAATATATCTACGTCCGATATACTTTTTGGGAATTTCGCCTTCAACTATATCCCCACGTAAAGGATTTGGTCTGTCTAAAACTATAACTTCAGTACCCGCTTCTGCACAGATTTCAATCAAAGCCATCATCATTGTGGTAAATGTCCAATGTCTTACACCCACATCCTGAGCGCAAAAAACAACTGCATCTACTTCCCTTACATATTCAATGGGCGGCAACAATTCTGCACACTCAAAAAGATTTATTATTCTGACACCTGTTTTTTCATCAATTTCAGTTATATCTGAACTGCCTGCATCAAAATTTCCTCTCACGCCATGTTCCATAGCAAAGAAAAACGGAACTTGAGCAATTTTTTCCTCAATAATTGTATCCATAATAAACTTACCGCCATTTTCAATGGCAGAAGTATTTATCATAAGTGCTATTTTTTTGCCCCTGATATAATCATAAAGTTTTTCGGTTGCTATAACAACTTTTCCTGTGGGCCAATTTCCCATAACAAATCTATCCTTTCATCTTTCACCTATAATTTTACAATAGATTACCGATTTTTTCAACATTAAATATGACGAAGTTTACCAAACCACTTGTCAAGATTTTCCTGATTGAGTCTGTCGCCTTCAGGAACATTGCCGCTTACCCACACATCAGGCTTTACACCACGCTCTGCCAATATTTCGCACACCTTTGCATTTATTGCATCAACAATAAAAAGATTGATAATTGTAGACGCAGGGCTTGCCTTATATTCGCACCCGTCAATAGGAACAATTGCTTCGCCGATTGGTGTGTAATCATCAATTACGATATCTGCAAGTTCGTAAAGGCTATCCCCTGAAGGATGGCGGTTATGTTGAGTTTTGCTTATCATATCAGTAAGAGCAGGTGCAGTAACCGCAATAAGTTTAACTCCGTTTTCTTTACAGAATTTTGCAGTGTCAATTGTAACACAGTTAATACCATAAGCATTTACCTGAAGCATTACATCGCCTTTTTTCACACGATAATAACGCATAACTTCGTTAGCATATCCCATAACACGCTCATTCCAGCGGGTTGCACCATGTTCGCAGGAAATACCCGGGTCTAAAATAGCATTTGCACAGCAAAGATTTCCTGCTCTGTGGCACATCTCAATTGCCGCAATATTTGAATGTCCTCCTGTTCCGAAAATGTGGAACATTCCGCCCGCTTCAATAGTGTCTGCAATAACTGCAGATGCCTTTGTAATGTTTTCAGATTGTTCATTTAAAACCTTTTCAAGTGTTTTTGTTACTTCATCATAAAAATATTTAATTGCTTCCATTTTTTCTATCTCCTTTATAAATGACGAATTTTTGGTATCAGTTCGTCTTCGTATTTTTTATTTAACTTGTCACCATCCGGCATATTTGCACTCTGCCATACTGCAGGCGTGATCCCCATATTCAAAAGTTCCTGTGCGGTCTGCATCATTAAAAGATTTATTGTAAAGCAGTTCGCGTAAGTGGATGTTGAACCCATTTTTTGCTCCATTCCATCCAAAGCTATAATCGCATCTCCAAGCGGCAGATGGTTGTCAATAAACACATCTGCAATATCGCACAGATTAAGTCCCGAAGGATGCCTGCTTGCAGCATCTTTGGGTACAGTTTCCGCAAAGGACGTTGATGTGATACCGATAGATGTTATTCCTCTTTCTTTACAAAGAAGTGCACTGTCTATTGTCATAGAGTTTATTCCGTAGGCATTTACAATAATCAAAACATCGCCCTCCGAGAGCCTGTATGAATCAAAGACTGCTTTTGCGTATCCCGGAGTACGCTCTACTATATTTGACCTCTTTGCACCGAATAAAACATTTGTTCCCGGGTCTAAAATAGCATTTATGTGAACAAGTCCGCCTGCTCTCCATAAAACCTCTTCAACTGCGATATTTGAGTGCCCGCCGGGACCTATAACATTGATAAGTCTGCCTGACTTTAAGGCATTCGCACAAATCACAGCTGCTTTTTTTATGTTTTCTTCTTGAGTTGCCGCAATTTTTTCCAGCACGGAAGTTACTCCGCTGAAATAATCTTTTGCTATTGACATACATATCCCTCCTACATAAGTAATTGTACAACTTTTGCGTCTTTATTTCTCAAACTTTCCTTTAATAAAGTTAAGAAATTCTAAGATTTTCGTAAAATTTTATTGTTTTTATTTATCCTTAGGTGTATAATTTAAACAGAGGTGAGAAAATGCACGAAAAAATTCCGCCAAGATGGGATATCGGAAAACAGCTTTACGATGCTTACATCGTCGAGCATGTTGAAACTGTACCTGTTCACTGGCATTCGCATTTTTTGATTAATATCATTACATCAGGAACAGGAAAGCAGATAATAAATGGCAAGCATTATGCTTTGGAGAAAGGGAGCATTGTAATTCTGTCCCCTCTGGACTTTCATCAGAACATAGTGGATAACGACAATATGTCGCTTTTTACGGTAAAATTTTCAGACAAAGTTTTTTATGATACCATAAGCAAAATATGTTCTTTTAACGACTTTCCCATTGTTACAACTTTAAAAGATGCTGATTTTGAAACTGCAAAATATCTTTTTTCGCTTTTAATCAAGGAACTGAGCTGTCAAAATCTTACCGCCACAGATACATTTGCAACTGCCTTAATTCAGCAGCTTGTAATACTTGCTTTGCGTTGTGCCGATCACAAAACCAAAGCTCTTGAAACCACTCCCATACGCAAAGCACTCGCATTCATACAATATAATTTTAAACAAAACATAAAAGTTTCGGATGTTGCAGATTATGTGGGGTATTCCGAAAATTATTTCAGCCAAAAATTCAAATCGGATACAGGTATGGAATTTCAAAAGTATCTTCTTGATTTAAGGCTTGATTTTGCCATGAAGCTTTTGAAATTTTCCTCGCTTTCCGTTACCGAAGTTTGCTTTGAATCAGGCTTTAATACAATTCAGCACTTTTCCACAGCATTTAAAAAGAAATTCGGTGTTTCGGCAAAAAATTATAAGAGCAGAAACTGTTAAGTTCCTGCTCTTTTTTTAAAATGTCATACTATGAATTTTTACAGATGTTTCCAACTTGCCAACCTTTATTATTCCCGGTTTGTTTTTGATATCATAATCTGAATTTACATAATCGGGAATTCCGCACCACGGTTCAAAACAGATATATCCTGCTCCTTGAATTGTCCAGAGCAGCAGATAATCAAAGCCATCGTACTTAATTTCAATTTTCTCGCCTGTTAAATCATTTTTCAGCCACGCTTTTCTTGATTTTAAATCTGTAAACACAAGCGAGTCAACTGCAAAAAGCTCATCTGAAAGCTTTATCTCTTTTGTGTTTTGTCCTACAGAAAAGGTATCGTCTGTAAGCAGTGGTCCTTCTAACACAACCGAGTTAAAATCTTCTTCTTTTTCAAACTCAACCGTAAATCCGCCGATACCGCCCTGACAAGCATATGCTTCGTGAGCACCGATTGAATAATACATATCTTTTTCAGACAAATTCTTAACACTGTATTCAACTGTAATCTTTGTTTTGTCAAGGGTGTAAATTATTCTCAGTTCAAATTTAAAAGGATAAATTTTTAAGCTTTCCTGGTCTGAGCAAAGTAAAAATACCGCCTTTTCTTTTTCTATGCTTTCAAGCTTAAACTCCTTGCTTTTGGCAAATCCGTGCTTTGGAAGATTGTATTCTTCGCCTTCAAAAACAAATTTACCGTCTTTTAAACCGCCGCAGATGGGAAAAAGCACGGGAGCATGACGTGTCCAGAAATCAGGGTTTCCGTCCCAGAGCATTTCTTTTCCCGCTTTATTTACGCTGATTATTTCCGCACCCATTGAGGAAATTGTAACTGTTAAAAAATCATTTGAAATAATTGTGTTATTCATCACTTTCACACTCCGACAATATCATATGCGCTGCAATCTTAAGTCCTGCAGGAATGCTCTCAATCAGAAGTTTTTCTTCCCTTGTGTGTGCTCCTTCACCAATCTGAGTCCCAAAACAAACCGCAGGAACACCAAGTGACATCGGGATATTGCAATCTGTTGAGCCGCTTGCCTCTTTGCACTCAATCCCCGAATACTTTTCACATA
The DNA here is from genome assembly GCA_964492155.1 of uncultured Eubacteriales bacterium. Classification (GTDB taxonomy): domain Bacteria; phylum Bacillota; class Clostridia; order RGIG6154; family RGIG6154; genus RGIG2094. The sequence continues at coordinate 15,339 of CAZBJD010000012.1, read as the reverse complement.
CGGATACTGCCTTTTTTGTCATTTCCTCCAAAGCTTTTTCATCAATATCGCCTCTGCAGGGACGCATTCCCAATACGTTAACCGTAATTTTAACCTCGGGGTCTTTTTTCGCTTTTTCGATTTCATCTTCAAAAAATTTCTGCATAATGGCAAGACATTCTTTTGAATCAGAGCGGTATTCATACATCATTTTGGCGGACTGTGCAATGGTGTTAACCGATGTTCCGCCCTCTGCCATACCTACATTATATGTAGTTGTTGCCCCCGCTTTTTCAGGAACTTTGCACTTATAAAGACTTGTTATAAGTTCACTCATAGCGTGAAGTGCATTTTTGTTACCGAAAGCGTTAAAGGAATGTCCGCCCTCGGTTTCAAAAACAATTTCATACCTGTGAGAGCCTACACATTTGTTATACACCTTGGTATAATTAAGGTCAATAGCATACATTCTCTTTATTCTGCCCGGGTAATCATTCATAATCTGCTTAATGCCCTTAAGATTGCCAAGTCCTTCTTCACAGGAATTTGCAACAAAAAGTATGCCGCGCTTTGGTTTTATATTATTTTGGATAATATACTTAATAACCATCATCAATTTTGCAAGATTTGCAGTATCGTCGCCCACTCCCGGTGAATAAAGATATTTTCCGTCATTTACAAAAGGCATTGGCTCCAAATCAGGAAAAACCGTATCTGTATGAGCGTTAAATATTGTAATATCATCTCTGCCCTCGCAGTTTAACGGGAACACGCAGTTTTTGGCTTCGTCGATATAAACGCCTTCTGCACCAACGTTTTCAAGCCACTTTTTTACAAATTCCGCTCTCTTTTCCTCATGGTGTGAGGGTGCAGGGATTTTGCAAAGTTCTTCTATTAAATCTATTGTTTCCTGCTTGGATTTTTCTAAGTATTCCAAGACATCTTTTGATAATTCAAAACTCATAATTGCATCGCTCCTTTGACCATATGATTATATCACTTGTCAAAGTACAATGTCAAGCTTTGCACTCTTTAATCCGCTTGATTTTGCATACACGGTTATTGTGCCGTTTTTTGCTTTCGGTTCGCCCCTTAAAAGTGCCGTGCCGACTGCCGCAGATATAAAACCTTCACGCATTTTTCTCACATTTAAGTTAAGTGGTGTATGGTCAGTAATGTCTGAGCCTGTAGAAATAATTCTCCCCATTGAGTTTGTAAAAAACTCCACGGTCACATCAGCGTTTGGTACAAATCTACCCTCTGCATCAACTGTATAACAGGTTAAGATTGCAACATCGTTAACGCTTTTTACCTCATTTTCAAGCTTTAATACCAGCTTTTCGGGGTCCCCTGCGGTTTCATGGATTTCTCTTGCACATTCCTTGCCGCCAATATAACCCACAGCTTCAATTTTACCCGTTTTATATGGCACATTCCACACAAGATGAGTATTTTTTTCAACGTTCTTTACTCCAAGACCCTCTCCGTTTAAAATTAGTTCAGCTTGCTCACAATTGGTATATACCCAAACCTCGGCATTTTCACCCTCATCTTTTTCAATATTCCAATGGGGCAGCATATGTATCATTGGTTTTTCACTCCAATGTGATTGATTTTGATAAAAAGCATCTTTTTTATGTAAAAACAAATCAATTGCTCCTGATTGTGAACAAAGCCTGGGCCACGAAGTTTCACCTCTATGCTCAAATGCAGTCCATTGAAATCCGCCCATTACATATTCGGTGTCATCCAAAAATCTCCACGTATGTTCTCTTGACCTGAACCAGTTATTTGTATTATTATCGTATGCCGAAAGCAACTGCTTGTCCGGACATTCATCATAATACCATCCTCTCGACGTACCTGTAGCACAGTTTTCAGACGAAAATATCGCCTTATCGGGAAACTTTTTGTGAACGGTGTCATAAAGTTCCAGATTATAGTTTATTCCGATAATATCAAGCTCGTCATAAACAGTTGCAATATCAGGATTATGTGAAACTGCACTTGTTACGGGGCGTGACTTGTCAAGGCGTTTAATTGCACGAAGCAAATCCTTTGAAATTCTTCTTCCATGCTCTGTTATATGATATGGTTCTTCGTTACTTAAGGACCAGAAAAATACCGACGGGCGGTTTCTGTCACGTTTTACCAAAGTTTCAAGTTGCTCTTTATATTCAGGTGCAGAGCTAAACCATCTTGCTTCGTTTAAGACAATCAACCCCAGCTCGTCGCAGGCATCTAAAATCGCTTCGTTTTGCTGATAGTGGCTTGTCCTGTACCCGTTTGCCCCCATTTCTTTAATAAGCTTCATTTTATATTTGTGAACATTCCGAGGCACTGCTTTTCCCAAAAGTCCGCAATCCTCGTGAGCACACACGCCCTTGATTTTAATATGCTTTCCATTTAAGAAAAAACCCTTATCCGGGTTGCATTCAAAATATCTGAAACCTGTTTTTACATAGTATTCATCAACAACCCCGCCATCTTTTATAACGCTTGTTTTAACGGTGTAAAGATACGGGTTGTCAATATCCCATAAAATCGGATTTTCTAAGTTCAAAGAATAGTATGCAGTTGTTTTGTCATAAGTTCTTGCAATCGTTTCACTTTTTACGCTTGCCGTTATTTTTCCGTCTTTATCAATTATTTCTGTTAAAAGGCAGATTTCCTTATCGTTGTCCTCGATACTATACAACGTAGTTTCAATATCAACATTCCATAACTTGTCATTAAGCTTCTGCGGATTTACATACACTCCGTACATATCAACTGCAATTTTATCGGTCTTAACAATATGCACATCCCTGTAAATTCCTGCACCTTCATACCACCAGCCCTCGTGATTTTCAGTATTTACATAAACCGCCAAAACATTGTCTTCTTCAAACTTAACAAAATCGGTAATATCCACCTCAAAAGAAGTGTATCCGCTTATGTTTCTTTTAAGTTCCGAGCCATTTAAGTAAATTATGGATTCTGTGGCAATTCCGCCAAACTCAAGAGTTATCCTTTTGTCAAAATCCTCTTTTGGCAGGATAAAATGCTTTCTGTACCACGCGTTGGTATATTCAAAATATCCAAGTGCATCATTTTGCATTTTATCGGGAGCTTTGTTTATTATATAATCATGAGGAAGCCTTACAAACTCCCATTTATCTGTGGGGAACATCTGATAATCATAAGCATCGGGTCTTTCCGGATATTTCATACATGCAGGTCCCCAGAGCATTCTTTGAGTTTTTGACTGTTTATAAAGTGCCCCCTTTTCCTTCGGCAGCGGAAGCTTTATATCTCCTTCATGGAAAAGCCAGCCGTCGTTAAAAAGCTCTTTTGTTCTCATAAAACCACCTCTTATATACATTATAACTGAAATTTTGTTGTTTTCAATACAAAATGGTACTTTTTTATGGACAAAAGTGCTTTTATGAATTATAATTAAAGCGAGGTGAATTTATGAAAGTATACTCTGCGAAAAACGGAACAACTGATAAAAGAAGTGACGAATATATTGAAATCAACAACTGCGGCTATTTAGAAAACACTTCCCCAAGGATTAATATTTACCGTGAAAAAGGAAGACAGGATTATCAGTTGATTTATATCAAAAAAGGTGAAGTGACATTTATCGAAAACGAAATTAAGACCGCATTATGCGACGGCAACATATATTTGTACCGTCCCGGTCAGGTTCAGCACTATAAAGTAAGCAAGCCTGAAACCACGTATTACTGGATACATTTTTCAGGCACAGAGTGCGACAAAATGCTTGCTTTTTTTGAAAAAAGCTATATTTATTCAGGCAATTCCCCCGAATTTGAAGAAATATGTACCTCTTATTGCAAAGACTATCGCTTGGCGGGAGATGATTGTGACTTATTTTATCGCGGAAAACTGATTTCTTTAATTGCAATAATTAATAAAAAAACAAAAAAATTGCCTATTACCAAAAAAGATTATTCGGCAATAAGCAATATTATAGAATACATAAATAACAATCCCGGCACCAACTGCTCAAATCAGGAATATGCCGCAATGTGTTCCTTAAGCAAAAGCTATTTTATACATCTGTTTAAAGAGCATACCGGCATTTCACCCCAGATATACAAGGCAAATCTGTTGACAGAAAAAGCAAAATTTCTGCTTAAAAATACAAATCTCAACATAAGCGAAATCGCAGAGTCGCTTGGCTTTTCGGACAGCTTGTATTTCAGCCGCTTTTTTAAAAAGCATACAAATCTTTCTCCCAAAAGCTACAGACTTACCCGTTGATTAATTCTTCATTACTTTTTGTGGCAAGAAGCATTGAAATTATTTTTTCGGTGACCTCTGCGGTGGTTTCATTCCCCAGTGCTTTTCTTATTTTCCACACAAATTCAAGTTCTTTTTGGCTAAGCAGCAAATCTTCACGTCTTGTGCCCGACTTGATTATATCAACGGCAGGGAAAATACGCCTTTCCTGCAATTTTCTGTCAAGGTGAATTTCCATATTACCGGTGCCTTTGAATTCTTCAAAAATAACATCATCCATACGGCTTCCCGTTTCAATCAAAGCAGTAGCAAGTATTGTAACGCTTCCGCCGCCTGCAAAATTTCGTGCAGCACCAAAAAATCTTTTGGGAAAATATAACGCTCCCGGGTCTATACCGCCCGATAGTGTTCTTCCGGTAGGCGGAACAATCAAGTTATAGGCACGGGTGAGTCTTGTAATTGAATCAAGTAAAATTACAACATCTTTTCTGTGCTCGGCAAGACGTTTGGCACGCTCTAAAACCATTTCTGCAACTTTGATATGATGCTCAGGCTGCTCATCAAAGGTTGAATAAATAATATCCCCATCAACCTCATCCTGCATATCCGAAACCTCCTCAGGACGCTCGTCAATCAAAAGTACGATAAGCTCCGCATCGGGGTGATTTGTTGTAATGGAATTTGCAATATTTTTTAAAAGTGTTGTTTTTCCTGCTTTTGGCGGGGCAACAATCAGTCCTCTCTGACCTTTCCCCAAAGGTGCAATCAAGTCAATAAGACGCATTGAAAAGCTGTTTTGGGCAGTTTCCAGAACCATTCTTTTGTCAGGATATACCGGGCGCATACTTTCAAAGCTTTTACGCTTCAAAGAAACATAAGGCATATCGTCGTTAACTGTCTTTACAAATATCAAAGGTTTAAAGCGTTCGCCTTCTTTTGTTTCACGGGTATTTCCGCAAACCTTATCACCTGTTTTCAGATTAAATCTTTTTATCTGTGCAGGTGAAACGTAAATATCCTTACTTGTTGACAGGTAATTTGAACCTCTTAAAAATCCGTATCCGTCCGGCAGGACTTCCAAAACACCTGTTACTTCTTCCCTTACTGCGTCTTCCTTTTCAGTTTTTTCTTCCTCCGGCTCGCTTTGGGGAATTGTGCTTTCTTCTTTCAGAAGCTCCTCTAAAAGCTCCAAAAGTTCGCCTTTACGATATTTTGAATATGATTTCACACCGTTTTCCTTAGCGATTTCCTGAAGCTCCATCAATGTTTTTTCATTAAGTTGGTCTGTATTCATTTTATTCTCCCTATCTGATAATCAGCTTAATCAAAAGATTGTTATTATAAAAGTATTTAAGAAGTTCCGTTTCCTGAATTGCATCGTTAACGGATGCAAAAATTTCGGTTCCTGCAAGTAAAACCACGCAGGCAAGTGCTATCCACAAAACTGCTACCGACGTTATAATTCCGCAAACCATACCGCCTGCTTTGTTTACTAAATTCAGAACGGGCAGCTTCATTAAAAACTCAAAAACTCCTTCAAACAAACGAAAAGCAAGCTTAACCAAAAGATATATAACCACAATGCAAAATACACTTACCAAAATTGAAGTTATACTGCCCGCAATTGCCGTATTTGCGTTATTTGCTGCTTCAAGTGCAATCTCAGAAAGCCATCCGGGCATTCCTTCCACAACACTCTGCTGTGATGTGCCAAGCAAAGCTGAAATGTTTTCACCGATTTGTGCAGTTTTTTCTTTAACAAAAGGAATGCTTAGTATGTACTCGCTTACGGGTTTATAAATAATTGCAGTAACTATTCCCGAAAGCACGAAGGATAAAACTCCGAAAAGACCTTTTGCAAGCCCTTTTTTATATCCTTTTGCAGCAAGCACCCAGATTATTATAACGCAAATTATATCAAGTATTAAACTCATTTTGTCACCGCCTTAATTTCTTCCGTATCCTATTTTATAAACTCCCAACGTACTTCCCGAAAGTGTGAAAATATGCTTCTTGTCATCTGCAAGCTTCATACTGTCAGCCTCTTTGTGCATCTGACCTTCGGCTTTAATATTTCCCCACGAGCTTATTAAATAAATACTGTCGCCGTTTGAAACCACGGCTTTTCCTTTATTCTCGTCAAGCATCTTAGCCTGTCCTTCTATTACAGACTGTCCCTTTTCTTTTAAAGAGGCATTTAAAGCCACAACTTTGCTTCCGCCGTCTGCGTTACTGAGTGCAATAAAAGGCAGCTTTGTATTTTTAATATCAAAGCATAAAAGAGTCTGTCCAGAAAAATCATAGCTTTTTTTAATGCTTCCCTTTTCGGAAAGAAGTCTTAATCCCTTATCTGTAATTACCAAAGGATTGTTCCCTCTATATTCTAATTGATATGCAAGTTCTGACTCCAATATAACCTCTGAAACAGGATTTTCCTGACTTATTCTAAAGAATTTTACAACAGATTTCAAACTGTCCTCTGCATCAATACCAACAACTGCAAATTTTTTGTTGTTATCAGAAATCTTAACGTCTACCGCATACAAATCGCCTGAATACCATGTGTATATTTTGCTTCCAAGATTGTTATATATCACAACTGTTGATTTATAACCGCTTTCACTTGTAAGCACCGCAGTATAACCGTTTTTATTAACGCTTACGGATGAAATAGGCTCCTGCTCGCTGATTTTATATGCCTGTCTGCCTTTTTTCAAAACTAACGCATTCTGTGCTTCAATATCCGCTATTACCGCATATTTACTGTCTGTGTAAATATAAGGCGAATAAATCTTAAATGCAATATCAGCATTGTAATCGCCTTTATTGCTGTAAAATTCTGTACCTTTGGAATTGACAACCGCCATCTGTCCGTTATACTGCTCGAAATCATGCTCAGATACAACAGAGGGGGTTATTGTTTTTTCGGTATCGGTTATGTTCATTCCCGCAATCAAAGAGAATAAAAAAGTACCCAGCTTTATTAAAAGTGTAATTATCACAATTACCGCTATTACAATCACGGCAAGTCGTTTAATATTCGCTTTTTTCATACTTTTTGCTCCTTAATACTCAACATTTTTAAGATAAAGTCCCTCCGGCGGTGCAGTAATTCCCGCTAAACGTCTGTCGCCGCTTTGTATAATCATTTTCACATCTTCAGGTTCCATTTTTCCGCCGCCCACATACATAAGCGTGCCTGCTATAATTCTTACCATATTATACAAAAAACCATTTGATGTAACTGAAATCTCGATTTCGTCTCCCTTTTGGGTAAGGGTTAAATCATAGACTGTTCTTACCGTTGTTTTAACCTGTGCCCCGGATGCACAAAAGCATTTAAAATCGTGAGTGCCCAAAATATGCTGTGCCGCCTGTTTCATTCTTTGTAAATCAAGCTTGTACTTGTAATGGCACGCATAATTTTTAAGAAACGGATTTTTAATTTCGCTGTTGTGGATTTTATAGATATAGGTTTTTCTTTTAACTGAAAATCTGCCGTCAAAATCATCCGGTTTTTGTTCGGCATTAATCACCGAAATATCGTGAGGCAAAATACTGTTAAGTGCAACGGGATACTTATCCACAGGCATAGTGGAATTTGTTTTAAAAGATAAGACATAATTTATCGCATGAACGCCCGAATCGGTTCTTCCGCAACCTGAAACGGTAATTTTTTCTTTGGTAATTTTGGAAAGCGACTCTTCCATTACCTGCTGAATGGTTATAAAACCTTGCTGGCGCTGATAACCATAGTAATTTGAGCCGTCATACATAAGGGTAAGTGCAATATTCTTCATTTTCTCACCCCGTAAAAATATTCAAAACTACAATCAAAGCCAATAACGCAACAATTGAAATAATTGCAATATAATCTCTGCCCTCAAGTCTTAAAACCTTGAGCTTTGTTCTGCCGTCGCCGCCGTGATAACAACGGCATTCCATCGCCGTTGCAAGTTCATCTGCTCTTCTGAATGAGCTTATGAAAAGCGGAATAAGTATCGGTATCATAGCCTTCGCTCTGGAAAGCAGACTTCCTGTTGTGAAATCTGCACCGCGGGCACTTTGTGCTTTTATTATTTTATCGGTTTCCTCCAGAAGCGTAGGTATAAAGCGGAGTGCAATTGTCATCATCATCGCAATTTCATGTGACGGAACTTTTATCACTCTCAACGGCTTTAAAAGTTGTTCAATACCGTCTGTAAGCATAATAGGAGAAGTTGTAAGCGTCAGTAAAGTTGTTGCCGTTACAAGCAAAAACAATCTTAAAACCATAACCAATGCTATTATCAAGCCCTCATAAGTAGCTCTCAAAAACCATATTTTAAAAAGGGTGCGGCCATCGGTTAAAAATATATTGATAACCGCAGTAAACACCATAATAAACAAAAGAGGTTTTAAACCTTTGAAAATATAGCTTACAGGCACTTTACTTAAAAATACCGCCATAGCTATAAAAAGCGTGCAAACCAGATAACTGTAAAAAGAGTCAGCAACAAACAGACCCACAATCAAAGCAAGTGCAATCACAATTTTAATTCTTGGGTCTAATCTGTGTATTACTGAATTTGCAGGATAAAACTGTCCCAATGTAATGTCGCCTAACATTTTTCTCTCCTTAAGATGCCGGCAATTATATCTGCCGCCTGATTTATGTCGAATACACCCTCGGGTACGTCATACCCAAGTGCACGGATTTCATTTAAAATTTTGCACATATTCGGAATATCCAGTCCCATTTTAAAAAGCTCATCTGCTTTTGAAAAAACTTCTTGCGGAGTGCCGCTTAATGCAAGCTTTCCTTGATGCATAACCATAAGCTTTGAGGCGTATTTTGCCATATCCTCCATACTGTGCGAAACTAAAACTACAGTTATTTTTCTTGTTTCATGAAGATGTTTAATACTCTCTAAAACTGCTTTTCTGCCCATCGGGTCAAGTCCTGCTGCAGGCTCGTCCAATATAAGAACCTTTGGTGCCATTGCTATTACGCCCGCAAGTGCCACCCTTCTTTTCTGACCGCCCGAAAGCTCAAAAGGAGACTTTTGTAAAAGGTCATATTCAAGGTCGACCATTTTTGCCGCATCGTGAATTCTTATGTCTGCTTCATCGCCCTTTATTCCGTAGTTATTAAGTCCGAATGCAATGTCTTTATATACAGTTTCTTCAAACAACTGTGATTCGGGATACTGAAATACCATTCCAACCTCAGCACGGATTTTTCTCAAATCTGTTCCCTTATCAAAAACGTCAATACCGTTATAAATAACAGTTCCGCTTGTAGGTTTTAAAATCCCGTTCAAGTGCTGAATAAGGGTAGACTTACCCGAACCTGTATGCCCAATCATACCAATAAACTCGCCGTCTTCAAATGTGCAGCTCACATCCTCCAGTGCAACTTTTTCATAAGGTCCGTTTTTGCCATATATATGTGTTAAGTTTTTTACTTCAATGCTCATTTTCCAATCACAGCCTTAAATCTATCTATAAAATCGTCTGTTGAAAGAATTCCTTCTCCCAGGTCAATTCCTTTTTCTTTTAAAATATGTGCAAGCTCTGTTGCTTCAGGTGTGCCAAGCCTTAACTCCTTCAGTCTGTCAACCTGAGCAAAAATAGTCTTAGGCTCGCCATCCATAACTATTTTACCGTTATCAAGCACAACCACTCTGTCAGCTTGTGCCGCTTCTTCCATATAGTGTGTAATTAAAACCACGGTCATTTTAAGCTCACTGTTAAGCTTTTTAATTGTTTCCGTTACTTCTTTGCGTCCTACCGGGTCAAGCATAGCGGTGGATTCATCCAGAATAATACAATCAGGCAGCATTGCCAGAATTCCTGCAATTGCAATTCTCTGCTTTTGTCCGCCTGATAACATATGCGGAGCATGGCTTACATATGCCGACATTCCAACTGTTTTTAAAGCATCATCAACTCTTTTTCTTATTTCTTCTGACGGCACGCCGAGATTTTCCGGTCCGAATGCAATGTCTTCTTCAACAATTGTAGCAACCAGCTGATTATCGGGGTTTTGAAAAACCATTCCCGCTTTTTTTCTGATTTCATACAAAAGACTTTCGTCTGATGTATCAAAACCATCAACGTAAACCTTTCCGCCCTCGGGGATTAAAATTGCATTAAATGTCCTTGCCAAAGTTGATTTTCCCGACCCGTTATGTCCTAAAAGTGCAACAAACTGTCCCTTTGGAATTTCCAAAGAGATATCTTTTAGCACCGTTGTTTTTTTGTCTGTTTCTTGTTCCTTATAGGAATACGTAAGATTTTGTGTCTTAATCATAAATGTCAGTCTCCGAAAATACACCTTGCAGTAGAGCCGCAAGGCAAAACAATTCCGCCCTCTGTTACAGGAAGTCCCAATTCGTCTGCCTGTATGCTTTTAATTTTAAAATTCTTACCTGCAGTAAGTGTCAAAATATTTGAAAGAACTGAAGGTGCAAGTCCTGTTGTGTATGAATTTATAATGAAAAACAGAGGATTTTCATCCAGAACTTTAACACATTCTGAAACCAGGTTGTAAAGCTCGTTCTCAAGCTTCCATATCTCGCCGTTGGGACCTCTGCCATATGACGGCGGATCCATTATTATTGCGTGATATTTGTTTCCCCGTCTTTGTTCTCTTAAAACAAATTTCAAAACGTCGTCAACAATATATCTGATTGGCTTATCTGCAAGTCCTGATGCTTTTGCATTATCCTTTGCCCATGAAACCATTCCTTTAGATGCATCAACATGGCAAACCGATGCCCCCGCCGCAGCTGCTGCAACTGTTGCACCCCCTGTGTACGCAAAAAGGTTTAAAACTTTTATTTCACGACCGCTTGATGAAATAATTTCATCAATAAAATCCCAGTTAGCCGCCTGCTCAGGGAAAAGTCCCGTATGTTTAAAACCAGTAGGTCTTACAATAAATTTCAAATTTCTGTAAGACACATTCCATTGTTCGGGAAGTGCTTTTTTAAAATCCCAATGACCGCCCCCCGAGGAGCTTCTTTTGTATACTCCGTGAGCAAGGCGTTTTTTTGTTATATCCGTTTTCCAGATAACCTGAGGGTCGGGACGAAGAAGAATATAATCACTCCAACGTTCAAGCTTGTCGCCGCCGCCTGTTTCTATTACTTCATAATCCTTCCACTTGTCTGCTAAAATCATAATTTTCTCCGTTAAATACTATATATTATGTCCGCAATGGCATTGTCGTTATTGCTTTTGGTAATTCCGTCAGCCGCTTTTTTTAAATTTACGGTTGCGTTTTCCACTGCATAACCCAAGCCTGCCATTTCAATCATTGCAATATCGTTATCGTTATCACCTGCTGTGATAACATTTTTTAAATCAAATCCGCACAGTTCACAAAGCTCTTTTAAAGCTTCTCCTTTGCTTATGTCATTTCTTAGAATCTCATAATACCATATGTGAGATTTTAACAGTTTATATTCTTTCTGATAATCAGAGGTTTGATATGCTTTATCCAAAATATCGGTTTCGTTTTGGTCCTGTGCAAAAAGAATTTTTAAAATCGGCCCCTCCACCTCATTAATGGGGCAGTCAAGATGAGTGTCGCAATTTATTTTTTCAGATTTTATGTGACGTTCGGTTGCATCATTATCCTTAATGAATGCAATATCGTAAAGTCGGAAAACTTCAATCCCCGATTTCGGAAAATTTGCCGCAATTTCCGTTGCAATCTCGCGTGCTCGTTTATCAAGTTCTTTATAGCTTACATATTTTTTAGTGTGAACATCAAAAATTGCACTGCCGTTCTGACACACCACCGGCACAGAAATATATTCATTTAAAACCGATGGGATTGTAAGAGGAATTCTTCCCGTTGCAACGGTAAATGTTCCGCCGTTTTGAGTAAAATACTTAATTGCCTCCAAATTTTCTGCAGAAACTTCATTTTTATCATCAGTAAGAGTTGCATCAATGTCGCTGCAAAGCATTAACCCTTCAAATTTTTTCATAACATCTCCTAAATTTTGTTCAAAACCCTATAGTTGTTCATTTTTACAAGAAGCTTGAATGCCAAAGACAAAAGCACTGCCAGCCACACTGCAGAAGAACCGTTTATAACCATAAATAAAAGTATAATCTTCAAAACAAGTTCAAGTGCAAAATTAATTACAATTAATGCCTTTGTATTTGCCAAAACGCTGAAATATTGAGCTACAGCCGATAAATCCTCAACTGTAAAGTTTGCATCAAATCTCAAATCGGGCTCGTAATCGTAGGTAATAACGTGTGTGCCTGTTAAAAGCTCGGCATCAATTCCGTCTGCCAACACAAGCCACTTTTTCCCCAGAGAATCAACCTGCTGTTTGATTTCGTCTTTTCTCAAATCACCGAATGCAGATGAAATTCCGCAGCTTATTGCAGCAGTATCAGCAGTCCTCTGGCTCTCCATAGATAATACTGCGGTCTTTTTCACCCCTAAAAGCTTAAGAGCGTCAATCGCCTGCTTTGCCCCTTCTTTTACCGAATGCTCGAATTCAACATAACCTATAAATTCTCCGTTTACGGCAACGCAAATTTTATTTATGTCGTTAGGCACATTTGTTTGTATTCCTACTTTTAAGAAGGAATCCGAAGGACCTGACAGCACCTCAATTTCCTGCATTTTGATAATCGCAGTATAATCATCAATTTTCATATGATTTTTTATCTGTCTTTTATCAATATTTTTCCCGAGATATTTAACGCAAGCACTCAAAACTATAGGATTGATTTTATACTGCGAATATGCTACGAACAATAAAAGCTCATCTTTGGTAGTTTTATCTCCGGGATAAACCGCTCTTACAGAAGGAAATCTGTTTGTTATTACACCTCTTGTAAAAAACGCAGCATTTTTCACAAAAAGAGTCTGTTCGATAAACTTATTCTTTGAAATAACAATACCTTTTTGAGCAGACCTTAATACTGCAACTTTATAGCCGTCAGGCACAATGCTCTGAAGTCCGCCCGACGCTGAAAATATAAACACAATCGGAACAGTATATACAAGGTATTCCCAATCGCTGATATCTTTAATAAATTTAGATGCACAAAAAATCCATAAAGCAGCAATCAACACAATGGACAAAATATTAAAGATTAAAAGCCCATAGCTTTCAAAAGCCGTTTTACCCGACGCTGCCCCGTCTGTCTTTTCAACAGACTTTGCCAACTTACTGTTTAAAACAGAAGATGATGCCTCGATAATAATATGACCGTTTAAAAGCGTGTATCCGGCTAAAACCTCCATACCCTTTACAACGGAAATTGCTTTGCTTTCGCCGCTTACATTAACCGGACTCATCGTGCCGGTACCCGCTTTAATCACACCGTCGACAGGCATAACTTCACCTGAAAACAATTCAACAAAATCTCCGTGATAAATATCCAGCGAATTGATTATTTCTGAATTTCTGTCAACAATTCTGTGATACTTTTTCTCTTTTATATCATAAAAAAGTTCTTTAAGCTCTGATTCCGAATTAAAAACCGAATCCATCGCCGATGACACAAAAGAGTATAAAAGGGCACACCAAAGTGCATTTGAGTTTTTCTGACAAATCATAAGATAAACAAATGCTGCAAAACACACAAAATCAAGATTGAAATATTTTTTTGCTTTAAAATCACGAATTATGAACTTAAGTCTTGGGAACATAATAAGGATTAAAGCAAAGATACAAAAAAGCGTGTTAAGAAAATTATCAAAACTGAATGACAAAAAAAACAAAATTACTCCAAGTGACATTAAAAAGCTGTTAAAAACTTTAAAATCCACCTTGACTTTTTTAAATTTTATATTCATAAATACTTCACCATCAATTCAAATTATAAAAGGAAAAAAATAAGCCCCAAGAATATGCTCTTGAGGCTTTACATGGAGCGGAAGACGAGATTCGAACTCGCGACGTTCACCTTGGCAAGGTGACGCTCTACCACTGAGCCACTCCCGCATGTTGTCTTGAACAAGAAATATAATACCACATTTTTATCAATTTGTAAAGGGTTTTTGCAAAAAAAATAAGTTATTTTTATAATTTTTTAAAAACGCGGTGCTTTTATCAAGCACCGCGCTTTAATTTTTAATTATTCACCGGCATAAAGATCTTTAAGCTTCAATAAGTGGTTGTACTTATCTTTTGCAATCTTTTCAGCTTCTGTGAAGAGTTCTTCAGCACGTTCAGGGAACTTACGAGCAAGTGAGCTGTAACGAACTTCGTTCATAATGAAATCTCTGTATGATTCTGTCGGGTCTTTTGAGTCAAGTGAGAACTTAGATTCAGCTTCAGGATTGAATCTGAAGGTATGCCAGTATCCGCACTTAACTGCATTGTCGATAATCTTCTGAGTATCTGTCATACCGCCCTTGATACCATGGTTGATACAAGGAGCATAACCGATGATGATTGAAGGACCGTTGTAATCAACAGCTTCTTTAATTGCTTTAACTGTCTGAGCGTTGTCATAACCGAGTGCTACCTGAGCAACGTATACATAACCATAGCTCATAGCGATTTCTGCCAAATTCTTCTTTCTGATTGGCTTACCGCCTGCAGCAAACTGTGCAACAGCACCTGTAGGTGTAGATTTTGAAGCCTGACCGCCTGTATTTGAGTAAACTTCTGTATCAAATACCATAATGTTTACATCTTCACCTGAAGCGATTACATGGTCAAGACCGCCGAAACCGATATCGTAAGCCCAACCGTCACCGCCGAAGATCCAAACTGCCTTCTTAGCGAGATATTCTTTGAAGTCTAATACTGCTTTAGCCTGATCATTTCCGCATTTTTCAAGAGCTGCAATAAGGTCAAGTGTAGGCTGAACGTTAGCATCGATGTCTTCATAAGTTTCGAGCCATGCAGGAACTGCTTCTTTAACTGCAGGACAATCAATAGCCAAAATCTGCTCTTTAAGTCTTGTTCTGATTCTCTTCTGACCTACTGCCATACCAAGACCGTGTTCTGCGTTATCTTCAAACAATGAGTTTGCCCAAGCAGGACCGTGACCCTTGTGGTTTACAGTATAAGGTGTTGAAGGAGCACTGCCGCCCCAGATTGAAGAACAACCTGTTGCGTTAGAGATATATGCTCTGTC
>CAZBJD010000011.1:29425-31019 GCA_964492155.1 uncultured Eubacteriales bacterium | reverse complement strand
CAAGTCCTGCAGCGACAATATTTTTCGCAATATATCTTGCATAGTACGCTGCACTTCTGTCAACCTTTGTGGGATCCTTACCTGAAAAAGCACCGCCGCCGTGACGTGAATATCCGCCGTAGGTATCAACAATAATTTTTCTTCCTGTAAGTCCTGTATCGCCCTGAGGTCCTCCGATTACAAATCTTCCTGTAGGATTTATAAAGAACTTTGTATTTTCATCCAGAAGCTCTGCAGGAACAGTAGTTTCAATTACCTCTTTCTTCACATCGTCATAAATCTGTTCCAAAGAAATATGCGGGTCGTGCTGAGTTGAAACAACAACTGTATCCACTCTGACAGGCTTGTCTCCCTCATATTCAACAGTAACCTGAGTTTTACCATCGGGACGGAGATATGTGAGAACGCCGTCTTTTCTTACTTTTGTAAGTTTTTTAGCCAAATTATGTGCAAGAACAATCGGAAGAGGCATAAGTTCTTTTGTTTCGTTGCAGGCATAACCAAACATCATACCCTGGTCGCCTGCACCCACTTCTGCTTCTGCCTGAGAATCGCCGTCTTTTGCTTCTTTTGCTTTATCAACACCGAGAGCAATATCAGCCGACTGCTTGTCAATTGCAACCATAACACCGCAAGAATCGGCATCAAATCCCATTTCAGATGAGGTGTATCCGATTTCCTTAACTGCTTCTCTGGCAACCTTTGCATAATCAACAACTGCTGAAGTTGAAATTTCACCCATAATAACAATCATACCTGTTGTGGTAAATGTTTCGCAGGCAACTCTTGCATTGGGGTCTTTTTCATAAATCGCATCTAATACGGAATCCGAAATAGTATCGCAAACTTTATCCGGATGTCCTTCCGTAACTGATTCTGATGTAAAAAGTCTTCTTTCCATATTATAACTCCTTTCGTAAGGAAACTCAAATCAAATGATAACTTATAAATGTAACTATAATGCCGGCAACTGCAACGCCGAGTGCTATCCACGGAACGGAATATTTCATTCTCATACCAAGGATTGCGGCAATCATAGCACCTGTCCACGCGCCTGTTCCGGGTGCCGGAATTGCCACAAATATAAAAAGTGCTATACCCGAGTATTTAAGCACGGTTTCAGCTTTCTTCATTGTGCGTTTTTCAAGCCAGTCAACCGCCTTGACAAAAACTTTGCTGCGTCTGATAAAACCGAAAAGCGGTTTCATATAAGCTACAACAAAAGGTACGGGAATCATATTTCCCACAACGCAAAGTATGTAAGCAAGTTGCCACGGTATGTCATAAGCAATTGCAACAGGAATTGCTCCTCTGAGTTCCAAAACAGGCACCATTGATATCCCAAACACAATCAGAAGTTCCTGCCACATTTCAACTAAATAGTCTATCATATCGAACCCCCGTATTTTACATCTTCTATCTTTATCCGAATATTTATTATACTATAAAATTTTACCTTTTGCAACCGTTTTTACTAAAATAATATTTTAATTTATCTAAAAAAGCAACAACGGCAGCTGTATCGCACACAGTTGCCGTTCAAATTACCACTTACATACAATCAATCCGTCTTTGTCCATAACCATTTTCGTGC
>CAZBJD010000011.1:0-29325 GCA_964492155.1 uncultured Eubacteriales bacterium | reverse complement strand
TCAAATTACCACTTACATACAATCAATCCGTCTTTGTCCATAACCATTTTCGTGCCGTAAGACTCACTCATTTCGGCATAATAATCGGCAATTTCGGGATTATAGCTGCGGTGAGGCAAGCCGATATCCGACTTGTTACCGCCCATACTTATTTCAACAGGCATAAAAACAAGCTTTGTAAGCTTTGTGCCCTCGGTTTCCCAGTATGGAATAACCGAGCGGAACATACGTGCGTCTGTCATAAGCCCTGCCGAGAAATTTTTAGAACGCTTCTTTAAAAGTTCGTGAACCGTAGAGTCTGACTTAAGCCCGTATTTCTCAAAAAACTCATTTGGAGCAAGCTCAATATCATAAAGCTGAAGGGTAAAATCTCCCAAAGAATAAAAAATCGGGCAATCCTTATAAATCTCCACGGGTCTTAAAAGGTGCGGTCCGTGCCCCACAATCGCATGTGCACCCGAATCTATGCAACGATGGGCAAAATCTTTTAAAAACTGCGACGGGTTTTCTTTTGCATCTCCGCTCAACTGATGGGAATGAACGGATATTATGATATAGTCTGCCTGAAGTTTTGCTTCAAAAATCGCTTTTTCGACTCTTACCATATCTGCTTCGTTGATTCTTTCCACATAACGTGTTTCATTGCCGAGTTTAAAGTTCAAATTTCCAAGCTCACACTCATCATCCGCAAGTTCGGGAGTATAGCCTTCCCTTCGTGTAATTTCCTTTTCTGCATTTATATTTGTTTCTTTTGCAATTCTTTTGATATGCTCAAAATCTTCTTTCAAAAGTTCAATATGCTTTTCAATACGCAATCCGTTAATTCCCGGACGTCCGGGCACTCTCGGAGACTGCTCACCTGCCATCATAGACGGGTCAAAGGATGAGTTTACCGAAATCAGTGCCACCCTGCCGTTTTGGGTTTCCAGATAACAAGGTGCCGACGCCTGTGCCAGATTTCTTCCGACTCCGCTGTGAACAAAACCGCTTTTTTCAACCGCCTTAAGAGTACATTCAAGACCGCCATAGGAAAAATCAAGAGCGTGATTGTTATTAAAGCTTGTCATATTGAAGCCGAAAGGCTTGATGTCCTCTAAAACTTCAGGATTTGTTCTTAAGTATGTGCCGCCGCTGAACTGAGAAACGCAGGTTTCGCCCTCGTGGTTAAGTGTGGTTTCAAGGTTGAAAAATCTTGCATCGCCCTGTTTGATAAAAGGTGCAAGCTCATCAAACCCTTCATATCCCTCGTATATCCTTTTCTGGATAATCATATCTCCAACTGCTGTAAATTTCATATAAATATACATCTCCCGAACTATCGTGTTAAACAAATTATACTTTATTTCCAGACCAATGTAAACAATTGTTCAAATTGGTATTGCCCCAACTTTGAATATGTGGTAAAATTATATTACAAAGGAGTTGAATTTATGGAATTACTGCAGCTTCGCTATTTTTTTGAAAGTGCAAAAAATGAAAACTTTGCAAAAACGGCTGAAAAATATATGGTTCCCGCAACGTCTGTTTCCGCATCGGTAAAGCGGCTTGAAAAGGAGCTTGGTACAGAGTTGTTTCACAGGTCCAGCAATCGGATTGCATTAAATGATAACGGAAAAAAGCTCCGGCAGTCGCTCAGCATTATATTTAATGAACTTGACCAGACGGTAGACAGTCTTACCACCCACGGCACAGATACCAGAGAAATAAAAATGCTTGTCCGTGCCATGAGAGGAGAAATTACCGACTTCATTATTGAATATAAAACAAAGCACCCGCATATAGCATTTAAAACCGTTTTTGATTTTGATGAAACAGATTTTCAGAAATATGACATAATAATCGACGAATTAAGCGGCAACTATCCCCAATACGAAAAAATTCATTTATACACCACAAAAATCCGTCTGAAGGTTTCGTCACAAAGTCCTCTGTGCAGAAAAAAGCTGACTTTAAAGCAGTTGGCAGACCAACCATTTGTATCTATCGGCGAAAACAACAGTATGCACAAAATTCTTATGAACGCTTGCCAAAAAGCAGGCTTTACACCAAATATCATTGTGCAGAGTAACGACCTTCAATGTAACAGAAAATTTGTGAAATCAGGTGTCGGTATCGGTTTAAGCAGAGAGTATCCTCTTGCAAAGCCTTCCCACGGCGTTGAATACCTTGATGTTGCTGATTTTAACGAAAGTCAGGCCGTTTACGGCTATTACAAAAAAGATTCTGCTTACGGCAATGTTGAACACTTCCTGAATTTTTTAAAAAGCAAAGCTATGTAAATTTCTATAAAACATTTTCAGACAATATTTTTAAAAATTATTGCAACAAAAGTATTTTTATTATATAATTAAAACAAAAAGGAGTATTTTTATGGACAGAATTACATTAAAAAATATGGCAAAGCAGCAAATAAGCGGAAATATCGGCGTATTGTTCGTTTGTATGCTTATCTACACCGTTATAACAGGTGCAGTTACGGCAATTCCGTCAATCGGTCCCATTGCTTCCGTCGTTATTTCTGCACCTCTCGAAATCGGGCTTATAACGATTTTCTTTAAACTGAAAAACGGTGAACCGCCTAAAATTGAAGAGCTTTTCAAGCATTTTGATGTTATGGCTCACGCAATACTCCTGTCGCTTCTGATTACAATATTCACATTCTTATGGTCTTTGCTTTTGGTTATACCGGGAATTGTAGCCGCTCTTTCGTATTCAATGGCACCTTATATTCTTGCGGAAAATAAATCACTTACCGCAATGGAAGCTATGAAAATGAGCAAACAGATGATGAATGGTCACAAAGCGGATTTATTTGTGCTTTATCTCTCGTTTATCGGTTGGGAGCTTTTGGTTTCAATCACCTTCGGAATTGCAGGAATTTATGTTTTCCCTTATATGCAAGCTACGATGGTTAATTTCTACGACAGCATCAAAGGAGTATATAACATCGACAATTCGTCGGAAGTATACGACGCTTAGGACAAAACAATGCCTCCCCCAAAATGGTATAATATAAAACTACCCGAAGAAGAACGAAAAAATCTTTTTCGGGTAGTAATTTTTTTAGTGATATTCTTTACTATATAAGGAATATAAGGTTTAGATACCACTTAGGCTCCTATGTGTAAAGGGAGCTGTCAGCGTAGCTGACTGAGGGATTGTTATTTCCTTCGCTCATTTACAACCCCTCCGAATTTGCTTCGCAAACCCACCTCCCCTTACACATGGGAGGCTTTTTTGTTCCTAACTTTTTACTATATGATTTTGTCAAGTCAGGGACAAAAAAATTTGCAGGGGACATTCACGAATGTCCCGCGGGCGATTCTTGAATCGCCGCTACATTTTATCTCTTACATCTCAAGCATTACAAAGAGAGATATTTTATTCACCATAAACTGCCGAAGGCAATATCACTTATCGTAAGACAAATATCGTTGCAAAGCAATTATAACTCGCGTGAAACACATACTAAAACTGCCCAAGTGCCTTTAGAACACTTGGGCAAAAGAGAAGCGTTTATTTTATGCATTTTCAATTGCCGAAATTGCTTCATCAAGCAAATCGGTTTCAATTTCTTCTACCTTTCCTGCATCGCATTTAGCTGCGTATTCAGGATTGATAGGAAGTCTTGCCAGAACCTTAAGACCGTATTCCTTTGCAACTTCTTCGATTTTGCTTTCACCGAAAACATTTATCTTTTTGCCGCAATCGGGACATTCAAGATAACTGTAGTTTTCAACCAATCCCAATACAGGAATATTCATAAGATACGCCATCTTAACTGCTTTTCCGACAATCATTGAAACCAAATCCTGAGGTGAAGTCACAATAACAATGCCGTCTAAAGGAAGGCTCTGAAAAACTGTTAAAGCAACATCGCCCGTTCCCGGAGGCATATCAACAAACATATAGTCAACATCATTCCAAACAACATCTGTCCAGAACTGCTTAACTGCACCCGCAATAACAGGACCTCTCCACACAACCGGGTCGGTTTCTTCAGGAAGCAGAAGATTGGTTGACATAACTTTAATTCCGCCGTCGCTTAAAACAGGAATAAGTCCCGATTCATCACCCTGAGCCTTTCCTTTAAGTCCGAAAGCCTTTGGAATTGAAGGTCCTGTGATATCGGCATCCAAAATAGCCGTTGCATTTCCTTTTTTATTCATTTTTGATGCAAGAAGCGAGGTAACCAAAGATTTACCTACACCGCCCTTGCCGCTTATTACTCCGATAACCTTTTTAACGGTTGAATATTCGTTTAAAGGTTCAACAAGACTTACAGGCTCTTTGCTTGAGCAATTTGAACTGCAAGTGCTGCAATCATGTGTACATTCACTCATTTTTTATTAGTCCTTTCTTATCTTTTATATGCTTCTTCAAAGAAATACTCAAAATATCCGCCAAAGTCAATTCCTGCAATATTGCGGTCTTTGTAAGCATCTCTTAAATTTACCAGTGCACGTTTTAACGATTCGGCTTCAATACCGTTTTTCATTGAAAGATAAGCCTCTAAGTATGCTGACAAATGGTCTGAGGCTCTGATTATCTTACCATCGATTGGATTATACATTTTTTCGTTGTATTTTTCGCTGATTTCTTCAGATGTAACAACTTCAATCTTGCCGTTTTTAACTATTTTTGAAGAAAATTCATCATTTGTGTAAAATTCAAGCTGAGCCGTCCACTTTTCGGGAAGCAAAGGATATATAATACTTTTCATCTGGCTTTCTTCAATATTCTTTATTATCTCGTCAAGTCCTTCAACACCATTTTTAACAGGTGATATAATATCTCTTGTAAGAACTTCGGGCAAGTCATGGAACAAGCCGCCAAAGAAGTTGTTTTCTATTCTTTTTTCGCAGCCGCCTGCTTCAAGCGTAAAGAAATATGAAAGCACCGCAACTACGAAAGTATGTGCCATAACAGATGTCTGCGGTATCCTTGCTGTGGCAGTCCAACGCTGTTGAAATCTAAGCTGACCGATTAAATTCAGAAAATCAGAAAGCTTGGGATTTTGATAAAACACACGTTTTCCCTCAAACCAATTGCATTTTGCAAGGCTTTCATTAACCTCTGTCCTTGTGTTCTCTATATTATACATACCGATATTCATGGGATAAATAATATCAAATTCCCATTTGGTTGCAAGATAGTGAGCAAATCGGATAATATCACGTTCTACCGTACTGTAGTTGATATCGGTAAAATAAAGGTGCATATTACGGTGGAAATCTCCCTTGACACCTTCAAGATACGGAGCAAGTTCCTTTTCCACATATTCATCAATTTTATATCCCATTTCCTTTTTCAGCTTATGGTAAATGGGCGGCTTAATATCTGTTAAAATCACCCTGTGCAGAAACTCGGAAATAATTCCCTCAATAAGCTTTACATAATCAACCTTTCCGCCTGCATCTTCATGGCATTTGGCAAGAGCAAAAGCATAAAAGGTTTTGTGTGCCTGCTTATCCATTTCCATAAAACCCGCGTTGGGTCTTATATGGTCATTCCATCTCTGAATGACTGCCGCATTGTGTATTAAAGTTATAAGTTCAGGTTTAAACATACTTGCACCATCCTTTATTTTGCATCTCTAAATTTTATCATACTGCCTTTGATTTGTCAAACATAAACCATCTGAACTTTGCATATAATGTATCAGTACAAAGGAGGGGTTAATGTGAACAAGGCATCTGATTTCAGGCAAAAAGAAGTAATAAACATATATGACGGCAAACGTCTTGGATATGTATGTGATGTTGATATTGATATGGACACGGGAAAGCTGAATTCAATAATTATTCCCGGAGGTGCGAAATTTTTAGGACTTTTCGGTACTGCCGATGACTACGTAATTCCGTGGAACAACATCAAAACTGTTGGAGAGGATATAATTCTGGTTGATTACATAATCCCATCAAACACATCTTCTTTAAAACGCAATTAATCGTTTAGAATTTCAAGATTTCTTATTAAAACATTTTTGCCCCGCCATGAATATGCACGGTTTCCGAACATTTCTTTAAATTCCTTGTTGGAAAGTTCTTCAAAGTCACTTTTTTTAATACTTGTTACAAGGTTATCTTTAAATTCGGCGATGGGAGTTATTTTAAAATCATTCATGGGACAAACCATCTGGCATATATCACACCCGAATGCAAAGCCGTTATCTTTTATAAGTTTTTGCTCATTTTCGGAAAGAGTGCCTTTTTTCTGAGTAACAGAGGACAAACACCTTGAAAAATCCTTATCTTCCAGCACCCCGCCGGGACATGCATTGACGCACTTGCCGCAGTTCATACATTCCTTTTGAACAGGGACTGAAATTTCAAGAGGCATATCTGTAATTACATAGCCGATAAAATGCAGACTTCCGTACTTGTCATTAATCAGAAGTCCGTTTCTCCCTATTACACCAAGCCCTGCATTGCAGCCGAGCATTATATCGTTATACGGACTTACGTCAACATAAATATCAGCTTTATATTCCCCGAGTGATTTTATAAAATCCGCAACCTTTTTAAGGTATTTTTTTGTTATAAGATGATAATCTTCCGAATATGTATAAACCGATATATTTGAATTTTCCGCTTTCCCCGAATAATACGGAAAGAGCATAACAGCAGCATAAAAATCTCCCGCCTTGCAAAAACCAAAGCGGTCAATACCGAGATTTAATATATAATCATTCAAATTCTTCATTTATGTTCACCGCTACAACCAAAACGTATATTTCTTTGCAACCTGCCTTTTTAAGCATCAGGCAGCTTTCATCAATCGTAGAGCCTGTTGTATAAACATCATCCACCAACAAAACTCTGTTAAAAGCTCCGCCGGTATATGTAATCTTTCCCTTTAAATTTGTTTTTCTTGCTTTTGCAGAAAGACTGTTTTGCGAAGCAATTCCCTTTTGTTTAAATAAAAGTTCTTCACTTGGAATTCCTGAAAGGCAGCTTAACTCTCTGCATAAATCTTTCATATGCTCGGTTCTTAATTTCAAAGACTTTGTTTTGCCTGACGGAGCAGGAATAATCACATCAAAATCCGTTTGAAGATTATATTCCTTTACTCTGTTCCACAATAAAACAGCAAAACTTTTTGCAATCTCGGTCCTTGAATTGTACTTGTATTTTTTAACTATATCCGAGCCGACCTCGTTATAGGTAAGAGGCGAAATAAGATATTTAAATCTCACCTTTTCGCCTGCACAATATTTACAGTAGGGTGCATATGCATTCAAATCCATCGGTTTGCCGCATTTTGAGCAAACCCTCACCGGACTGATTTTCACTTTATCTATGCACTTTTCGCAAATATGCGGATATTCCATATTAATGTCCACAAGCTCATCGCAGCAAATACATCTCGGCGGGAATAAAACCCTTAATACTTTTTCTTTAAAGCTTATCATCAGTATTGCAGCCTTTCCTTAAGTCCCGAATACCTGTTAATTTCAGAATTATTTTTCACCATATGCTCCAAAACCCCTGTCTGACCTACAAGCACAACAAGCTTTTTGGCTCTTGTAACTGCAGTATATAAAAGATTTCTGCTCATAAGCGTTGCAGCCCCCGGATACATTGGTATTATCACCACCGGAAATTCACTTCCCTGGCTTTTATGAATGGTTGTAGCATATGCCTGTTCCAAATCAGATGCATAAGAAAACGGATAAACCACCTCTTTTTCACCGTCAAAGGTTATGTGCATAAGTTCATACTCCTCATCAATTTTTTCAATCATTCCGATATCGCCGTTAAAAAGTCCCATCCCTGCTTCAGGCTTATCTCCCGCAGTTTCCCATTCTATATCGTAATTGTTTTTAATCTGCATAACCTTATCAAGCTCACGAAACAATGTCTGTCCGATTTCTTTTTCGTTTCTAATCGACATCCTTCTCGGGTTTAACGCCTCCTGAAGAGCCTTATTCAGGGAATTAACGCCAACTGCACCCTTTCTCATTGGTGTAAGTACCTGAATATCACAAAAAGGGTCTAAATCATATGTTTTGGGGAGTCTTGTTTTAACCAGCTCCACAATAGTTGAAATTATCTGTTCGGGAGTTTCCCTTTGCATAAAGAAAAAGTCTTTGTTTTTTTCGTTCAGACGCGGCAAAAGACCGCTGTTTATTCTGTGAGCATTGACTACTATCATACTTTCCTGTGCCTGTCTGAAAATCTCTGTAAGACACACCGTGGCAATGCCGTCGCTTGCGATAATATCTCTCAAAACATTCCCCGCACCAACCGACGGAAGCTGATCGGAATCTCCTACCATTATAAGGGTTGTCCCCTCCGGAATTGCTTTTAAAAGGCTGTTAAAAAGCATAAGATCCACCATAGACATCTCATCTATTATAACAACCTTTGCCTCTATAGGATTTGTTTCATTCCTTGAAAAAACTGTTTTATCTTCATCCGAAGAAAAGTTTGACTCTAAAAGTCTGTGAATAGTTTTTGCTTCTCTTCCCGAAACCTCCGAAATTCTTTTTGCGGCACGCCCTGTAGGTGCTGCCAATGTAACGTTTTTTCCTGAAAGTTCCATCGCATTGATAATTGTATTGATAACGGTTGTTTTACCCGTACCAGGTCCGCCCGTAATAACTAAAACCGGCATTGTCAGTGCACTTATAACCGCTTGTTTTTGTGCATTATTCAGTTCTATTTTTGTATGCTTTTCTACCTTTTCGATTATTTCAAACATCTCGGGAGTTTCAGGCTCGGGAAACCTTGAATTAAGCTGTTTTAAAATATATGCAACATTTTTTTCCGCAATGTGCATTGAAGGAAGATACACTGCATCGAAATCTCCCTTTTTTTCAATTATTATTCCCCTTTCAAGCGACAATGAAGTAATCGCATTGGACACCAGACTTTCATCGCACTCTAAAGTTGCAGCTCCTCTTCTTTCCAGAATATGCCTCGGACAAAAAGTGTGTCCTCCCACCGAATACTCCTGCAAAACATATTTTATACCTGCCTTTGTCCTTTCCTCGTTGTTAAAGCTGCCTCCTAATTTCATTGCAATTTTATCTGCAGTCTTAAATCCTATTCCCTGAATATGTTCGCACAAGATATAAGGATTTACCTTTATTTTTTCAATGGCGTTATAGCCGAATTTTTTAAATATTTTACCCGAAAATCCTATTGAAATATCATACTCCTGCAAAAACATAACGATATTTCTTACACCAAACTGCGTTATGTATGAATTTCCGATTTCGTAGGCTTTTTTTACGCTGATACCTTTGATATCAGCAAGCTTTTCAGGAGTATTTTCAATAACATTCAAGGCGTCTGTACCAAAAGCGTCAACAATCTTTTTGGCAGTTGCCGAGCGTATTCCTTTAATCATTCCCGAGCTTAAATATTTATAAATACTGTCGATTGAATTTGGGGGTGTTTTTGAGAAAGCTTTTACGGAAAACTGATGCCCGTAAACAGGATGAGTTTTATACTCCCCCTCAACAGTTATGCTCTCGCCCGGTGAAATTCCCATCATATTTCCCACGATGGTGATTAAAATTCCGCCCGCATCAACATCTGCAACGCAGTAACCGTTATCCTCATTGTAGAAGATAATTTCTTCAATTGTCCCCGTAATTTTTTCCATATATTTCTCCGTTTAAATAAGCCTCAAAATCTCATCTGTTAATTTATCACGCATTACAAAGCTTGCATACTGAAAACTTTTTTCAAGAATTTCAAGCTTTTTCTCATTTATATTATCATATACAAATACTATTTTTGTATATTTCCTGTCAAGCTCGGATGCAAGCAGTCGGACATCGGTATTTTCATCAACATTTACAACAACAGCACAATTTTGCGGCATTTTGCTGAAAAACATATCCCGTATCAGTGCCAGAAACTGAACTATACCGAAAACTGTGAAAAAACAAAATATAATTTCAAAGAGCACCTTTTTTACCTCCCTTAATTTCATAATATTAAGAGAATAATAATTTTGTTACTCCTCGCTTTCAACCACCATCTGATAAACTTCGCGTTTTGGAATACCTGCCATTACACTTGCTTCTTTTATGGCGGTTTTTTTATCCATTCCGCCTTTAATAAGTTCATTCACCTTTTTCAAAATTTCATCTTTAGTAAATTCTTTTTTGTATTCTTCAGGCTTGCAGCCCTCCACAACCAACACAAATTCGCCCTTAGGCTCGGTAGTTTGAAAATATTCAATCGCCCCTGAAACAGTTGTTCTTATAACTTGCTCATACATTTTCGTAAGTTCGCGGCACAGGGCAATTTTTCTGTCTCCCAAACCTTCAAACAAATCTGCAAGCGTTCTTTTCAGCTTGTGCGGTGCTTCGTAAAAAATCAGAGTCTGCGTCTGATTTTTAATCTCGGCAAGATGCTTTTTTCTTTGCGGCTTATTCACCGACAAAAATCCTTCAAATGAAAATCTTCCCGTGTCAAGTCCTGAAACAATAAGTGCCTGAACAAAGGCACACGCACCCGGAATAGGCACAACATCAATATTTTTTTCCGCACAAAGCTTTACTATATCCTCACCCGGGTCCGAAACAGCAGGTGTTCCCGCATCTGTAACAAGCGCACAGTTTTCGCCTGCTTCAATTCTTGAAACAATATATTCTCCGCGTTCACGCTTGTTATGCTCAAAATAGCTTACCATTGGTTTTTTAATTCCGAAATGGTTAAATAGCTTTACGGTATTTCTTGTATCCTCTGCTGCAACAAAATCCACGCTTTCAAGAACATCAATGGCTCTTTGCGACATATCTGACAAATTGCCTATAGGCGTTGCAACCAGATACAATTTATGCTCACTCACTTTTTTCTTCCCCTTCATAAATTTTATTATATAACTGACTGATGTTAGCAGTATAATTTCCCTGTTCATCATAAACATACAGATTTTTTTCGTATCTCAAGCCTGCTCCGCCGTCTTTAGCCCCCTCAACCAATACAAGCGACGGCTCTGCCGATTCTTTGTCAGAATACACAAGCTGAACTCTTTTAGGCTCGATTTTATATCTGTTCATAGTATAAAAAATTTCAGCAAGGCGTTCCGGCTTATGTACCATAGCAATTTTCCCCCTGGACACCAAAAGCTGACTCGCCCTTTTAAACACATCATCAAGCGTAAGAGTAAGTTCGTGCCTTGCAATCGCAAGAGGTGACTCCGGGTTTTTGATACCCGTTCCTACTTTTTTGTATGGCGGATTGCAGGTTATGTAATTAAAGCTGCCTTTGAGCACATTTTTATCTTTTACATCGCCCGTAATAATTGAAATAAGCTCCGAAAGGGAATTCATTTCGATATTCTTCTGTGCCAAATCTGCACTTTGTTTCTGAATTTCAATACCCGTTATGTGCTTCGCCTTAACTTTAGCCGACAAAAGCACGGGTATTATGCCATTACCTGTGCCGATATCCAGAATTTCGGCATTCTGAGCCGGCATCGCAAAATTTGCAAGCAAAACGGCGTCTGTTCCAAAACAGAACAGACTTTTATCCTGCATAAGTTTTAAATTATTTATCTGCAAATCATCAATTCTTAAATTCAAAATAAATCTCCTAACAAAAACAAAAAAGCGATGACTGTTTGCCATCGCTCTTTTTTTGCGTAATATTATTCAGCAACAGGAGCGCCAACAGGGCAAACACTTGCGCATGAACCGCATTCGATACATTCATCTGCATTGATTTCATATTTGCCGTCGCCAGCAGCGATGCAAGATACAGGACATTCGCTTTCGCAAGCTCCGCAGCTGATGCATTCATCGTTGATTACATATGCCATCGTAGAACACCTCCTTAAACACTAATACCATTGTATCACAATTTCAAAAAATTGCAAGTATTTTTTAAAATTTGTTACTCCAAGTCTTTTAAGAGTTTCAATTCTTCTGCACTTACTTTTACCTTTGCAGATTTCAAAATCTTAATTTCACTAACGTGATAACTCTGAATATTGTTCTCGCTTTCAGTAAGTTTTACCTTTAAAAGCCCCTTTAAAAGATTAACATCGGTTACAATACCTTTTCCCGATGGTGTTTCAACCTCAGAACCTACATTCGGCGTAATTTTATTAAGTTCTTCATAAGCTTCCTGCTCGTATTTCAAGCAACACATAAGTCTGGAACAGGTTCCAGAAATCTTGGTAGGATTGAGGGATAAATTCTGTTCCTTTGCCATTTTGATTGATACAGGTTCAAATCCGCCAAGGTGTGATGCACAGCAAAGCTTTCTTCCGCATACTCCAAGACCGCCTACGATTTTCGCCTCATCACGCACACCAATCTGGCGAAGCTCAATTCTTGTTTTGAACACAGATGCCAAATCTTTGACAAGTTCTCTGAAATCCACTCTGCCGTCCGATGTGAAATAAAACAAAATCTTGTTCTGATCAAATGTATATTCAACATCCACCAGTTTCATATCAAGCTTATGCTTTTCTATTTTTTCATTGCATACCTTGTATGCCTCTTTTTCTTTTTTAACATTTTCTTCCGCCTGTTTCAAATCCTTTTCATTTGCCGCTCTCAAAACGGGCTTTAAAGGCGAAACTATATTCTCATCGTCTGACATCTTATTCGCAATGGCAACAACGCCCATCTCAACTCCTCTGGCAGTTTCAACGATAACGTTTTGCTCTTTGTTATATTTCTTTCCTGCAGGGTCAAAGTAATAAACCTTGCCGGAATTTTTAAATCTTACACCAATTATTTCAGTCATGTATTTCCTCCCACACGCCAAGAAGCGTATTTGTAACCGTCAGCGGAAAAGATGCATTTCTGCTTATATTTTCGCTTGCTGACGAAAATTTTTTAATTATATTTTCTATCTTCGGATTGCTTATTCTTTTTGCAAGTGCCAAAAGTTCTTTATGCAAATCACTGTTTATGATATACTCCTGTCCAAGTCCTGCATTGAGCAACACACAATCCCTTAATATTGCATAAATAAATCCTAAATTTTGTGAAAAATCATCTTTTTCGTCTGTCAAATAATTTGCAAAATCAAATACCACCGACTTTTCTTTTTTGGTAAGCTTTCCCAAAAAGACAAGCAATCTTTTTCTTTTGTCAAAATAGCCGTCGCTTTTTATCAGATGCTCCGCACCTATGGGATTGCCATCACAAAACTTAGCACAAAACACTGCCATTTCTTTTTTTTCAGGATATTTTCCTGCTAAAAATTCTGCCACCTGCTGCCAAGACGGAAGCTTTAATGTATACTTGATAAGTCTTGATAAAACCGTTGGCAAAAGTTCTTCTTCCTTTGGTGCAATCATAATTATAAGTGCATATGAAGGCGGAGCCTCCAGCAATTTAAGGAGAGCATTCTGTGCTGCAACGGTAAGCTTTTCTGCATCGGTAAAAATATAAATTTTCTTGCCGCCGAAATACGGCTTTACATAAATATTTGAAGAAAAATCCCTTATTTCTTCAACCCCCATACTTGCTTTTTGGGGGGCAACAATAATTTTATCGGGATGCGTGCCTGCTTTAAGCTTAACACAGGAAGGACACGTTCCGCAAAATGAAGCATTTTGCATATCGCACAAAAGTGCGTCTGCAACCGCGTGAGCCAAAGTCATACATTCTTCTTTATCTCCGCAAAGAAGCATAGCATGTCCGAGCCTGTCATTTAAAATGCTTGACTTTATACTTCTGATTATATCGTCCTGCCATTTTACCGCTTCAAATTTCAACTTTAACTCAACCTTTCAAAAATCACACCCTTTATTATACAAAAAAAGCTTGGATTTGTCAACAATAATGCTCATTGACTTTAATTGCCGGGCGTGGTAAAATAATTTCGGAAGGGATTGATAAATTTGATTGATATTCTTGTTGCCTGCTATAACGGTGAGAATTTCTTAAAACAACAGCTTGATTCACTCATAAATCAGACATATCAGGATTTTAATATAATACTCCGTGATGACGGTTCGAAGGATAGTTCTTTGAAAATACTCAAACAATTCAAGGCAGACTATCCTGATAAGGTCACCTTGATTGAAGGAAATCCAACCAAAAGTGCAAAAAATAATTTTTTTGAACTTATGAAGTACGCAAAATCAGAATATATTATGTTCTGCGACCAAGACGATGTTTGGCTTGAAAACAAAGTTGAAATCACCCTCAGCAAAATGAAAGACACAGAAAATGCTTACGGGAAAGATGTTCCCGTTCTTTGCCACACGGATTTATCGGTTGCGGACAAAGACCTTAATATCACCCACAATTCCTTTTTTAAAATGCAAAAATTTAACATTTCAAAAACTTCATTAAATCGTGCACTTGTTCAAAATATCGTAACAGGCTGCACAGTAATGATTAACAGAGCTCTTTTGAATATTGCAAAGGGCACAAATTCAAATGATGTAATAATGCACGACTGGTGGTT
Organism: uncultured Eubacteriales bacterium; assembly: GCA_964492155.1. Taxonomy (GTDB): domain Bacteria; phylum Bacillota; class Clostridia; order RGIG6154; family RGIG6154; genus RGIG2094. Next base: position 14,929 of record CAZBJD010000011.1, on the reverse strand, counting down.
ATTTTTAATCGCCTCTGCCTTTGGCAGGGTTGAAGCGATTAACTCCCCCACAATTTTATATCGCCAGCACGAAAATAATCAGGTGGGGGCAAGCGACCCCTCAAAGGCAAGCTACTATACAAACAAGTTGAAAACAGGCTCAACGCTCAATTTAACCTATCTTCAGGCTGAAGTTTTTTGTAATTCTTTTGAAACCATACTGTCTGATGCTCAAAAAAATTTGATTAAAGAATATATGAGTTTTCCTCAAAAAAGCAAGCTGCAGAAGCTTATATCAATTGCAAAAAACGATTTCTGGAAACATTCAGTTCCAAAAAAAGCAGGGCAGATAATACTTGTTTAAAAGTATTTATCTCCCTGATAAATGTTATTTTCTGCCATAAATCTATCTATTCCGCCAAGAACTGCTATTTTATTTGTGCTCCACCTTGGTGCAACCAGGTTATCTTTACTGCCGTCACCGGTAATTCTTTCGATTACGCACTCCGGCGGAAGGCATCTTAGCTGCTCACAAACCGTTTCAATGTACTTTTCCATTGTCATAGGGATTAGTTTGCCTTTTAAGTACTCTTTTTCGCACACTGTCCCCTTCATCACGTGAAGAAGATGAATTTTCACTGCATCCGGTTTCATTTTACCGAGTATTTTTGCACTTTCAACCATCATTTCGGGTGTTTCGTCAATGAGCCCGTCTATCAAATGAACACAAACTCTTATATTGTTTTGCTTTAATTTGTTAAAAGCATTTTCAAACACATTAAACAGGTATCCCCTGTTTATTTTTTTTGCAGTTTCATCAAAAACCGTCTGAAGTCCAAGCTCAACTGTTAAGTATGTTTTTTCTGACAGTTCCTTTAAATATGCTGTTTTTTCGTCATTCAGGCAGTCAGGTCTTGTGGCTATACTTATTCCTGCAACACCTTCTGTAATTAACGCTTCTTCATACAAGGTTTTTAAAACAGGCAAATCCGCATAGGTGTTGGTGTGTGCCTGAAAATATGCTATAACAGGAACTTTACCCCGCTTTTTATAAATTCTTTTTTTTTCAAGTTCAATTTGATTTACAACAGAAATTTCAGAAGAATTTGTAAATTCCGCGGCACCGCTTGTGCAATAGGTACAACCACCCACACCGCAGGTACCGTCTATATTAGGGCAGGTAAATCCCGCATCTATTACAGCCTTGAAAACTCTGCAGCCGAACTTTTCAAGCATATGATAGTTAAGTGTATGATAACGTTTATTGTCTAAAGAATATAAAAATCCACTTTTCATAGTAAAAGCTCCGCCGCAATTCCTTCTCTTACACTGCCTGTGCAAAAAGCAATCTCTTTTGCATCCGACAGCACGCAAAGCACCTCTAACGGGCAAAGTCCCGAAACTATTGTATCGGCACGCTTTATATCAAGACCTTTTATGTTTTTTCTTTCCTTTAAAGTTAAACTTTTAAGGGTTTCATAGATGTTTTGTGCATCGCAAACGCCCATAACATATCCGTCAACCTCTTTTTTGTTTTCCATATGAATTTTTGCAAGCTCTTTATTTGAACCGCCAAGTGCCACAACGGGAATTTCTTTTTCCGACAGAATTTCAGTTTTCAAAATCTCGGTTGTCATATATTTTTCCATATCTGCCGCACCATTTTCATCAGGTCTGAACTTTTCTGTCATAACAACACTGCCCAAAGGAAGGCAACAGGTTTTCTTAACCTCTCCGCCTGTTACCAAAGCAATTTCAACGCTGCCTCCGCCCGTATCAATCATATAAAAATCATTATAATTTACTGACATTCCGGCAACACGCGCATCAAGCTCTGCTTCTTTTATACCGTCTATAATTTCAACATCAATACCAAAATACTCCTTAACCTTTGATGTGAAAATTTCACTGTTTTTTGCACGTCTTAAAGCCTCGGTAGCTATCATTTTAATATTTTTTATATTTTTACTGTCTGCAATTTCCTTGAACCTTCCGACAGCTTCCAGAGTTCTTTTAACAGGCTCATCTTTCAAAAGATTATCTTCAATCAGACCTTCGGAAATTCTGACCTGTTCGCGAAATCTTTCAGTCTGAACAAGCTTGCTGTTCTGAGTCTCGAAAATACCCATTCTTATGGAATTTGAGCCAAGGTCAATTACTGCCGCCTTATTCATTTTTAAGTTCCTTTAAAAATTCTTCCATTCTGTCCAGGGCTTTTTCTATTCTGGAAAGCGAATAAGCATAAGAAATTCTTACGTACCCTTCTCCAGAATCACCGAAAGCATTACCGGGAATAACCGCAACCCTTTTACTTTGCAAAAGCTTATTGCAAAATTCATCTGACGAAAGTCCTGTGGACTTAATACAGGGGAATACATAAAACGCACCCTTTGCTTCAAAGCAGTTAAGCCCCATTTTGTTAAGTCTTTCAATAAGATAGACGCGTCTTTCGTCGTACTGGGCACGCATCTGTGCAATATCCCAGTCTCCGTTTTTAAGTGCTTCAACTGCCGCATACTGGCTTGTTGTGGGTGCTGACATAATTGCAAACTGATGAATTTTTCTCATAAGCTTGATAAGTCTTTCATCGCCGATGGCAAATCCCAGACGCCAGCCTGTCATAGCGTAGCATTTTGAAAAACCGCCCACAATTACAGTTCTTTCTTTCATTGAAGGAATATTTGCAATTGAAAAATGTTTTCGGCTATATGTAAGCTCGGCATAAATTTCATCTGCAAGGACAATTATATTTGTTCCCTCAAGCACCTTTGCAATATCCTCAATCTGTTCTTTGGTCATAATCGCTCCTGTTGGATTGTTGGGATACGGAAGCACCAGAATTTTTGTTTTTGGTGTTATTGCTTTTTTTAAATTTTCCGCAGTTAGAATAAAATCGTCTTTTTCTTCCGTGACTGCAGGAACAGGTATTCCGCCTGCAAGCTGTGTGCATGGTGTATAACAAACAAAGCTCGGCTCGGGGATAATAACCTCGTCGCCCGGTGAAATAAGTGCACGGAAACACAAATCAATAGCCTCGCTGCCCCCAACTGTTATGAGAACATCATCAGCCCCGTAGGAAAGATTGAATTTTCTTTCCATATAGTTGCACACTTCCTGACGAAGCTCTGTTATACCCGAATTTGAAGTATAGTGTGTATGCCCTTGTTCCAGTGACATAATACCTGCATCTCTGATATGCCACGGCGTTACAAAATCAGGCTCGCCTACCCCTAAAGATATAACGTCCTCCATTGTTTCCGCAATATCAAAAAACTTTCTGATACCCGACGGTTTTATGTTCTTTGCCACAGGTGAAAAAATTTCGTCGAAGTTAATCAAAAGGTCACCACTCTCCCATCTTCCTCCTCCGGATTATCCAATATAAAGCCTTCTTCTTTGTATTTTCTCAAAATAAAGTGAGTTGTAGTTGAAATAATACATTCCATCGGTGCAAGCTTTTCTGATACAAAATTTGCAACCTCTTTAAGACTTTTTGCTTCAATTGTAATTGACAAATCGTAACCGCCCGACATAAGGTAAACGCTCTTTACAAATGGATAGTTATAGATTTTTTCTGCAACTCTGTCGTAGCCTCTGCCAAGCTGAGGAGTCATTTTAACATCTATTAAAGCAACAACTCTGTTATTATCATATTTGTCCCAGTTAACAACTGCTTTATAGCCTTCAATAATTTTACTTTCTTTAAGCTCTTTAATCTGATTTTTTACGGTTTCGACATCTCTGCCTAAAATTTCTGCAATTTTTTCAGGTGTTGCCATACCGTCTTTTTCAATAATTCTTAAAATTTCTATCATTTTTCTGCTCCTTATTATTTGTCATTAACCAGCTTGTCGAGTTCAGACTGATATTTGGCAACAGACGCACTGAGTCCTGCTTTAAGTTCGTTGATTTCTTCATTAAGATGTGCTAAAACAGCTTTCGATTTTTCAACCTCTGTATCTGCATCCGCCTTCACCTTTTCAGCTTCTTTTTTTGCTTCTTCAATTATCTCTCTTGCTTTTTTCTCTGCAGAAAAAATTGCTTCGCCCACAAGATTATTTTTTTCAGTTAATACATTAATCTTTTCGTTTAATGCTTCGTTTTCTTTCTTTAAATCATAAATTTCGTCATCACGGTCATTAATCATTTTTTGAGTTTTTAAATTAAGCTCCGCAATATAATCGTTTATAATTCTTTTTTTGTAACCAAACAATGTTTTTTTGAATTTTGCATTTTCCATAATTATTCCCCTTCACTTTCGTTAATGTTTGTCGGCAGATTTACCGTAACAGTAGTACCTTTTCCGTACTCGCTGTCAATTGAAATACTGCCTTTGTGTGCCTCAACAATTTCTTTTGCAATTGCAAGTCCGAGACCGGTTCCGCCTTGTTTTCTGCTTCTCGCCTTATCAACACGGTAAAATCTGTCAAATATCATCGGTAAATCTTTTTCAGGTATTCCCATACCTGTATCCGAAACGCTTATATAAAGCGAATTCTCTCTGCTTCCGCAAAGAACCGAAATTGTTCCGCCCTCGGGAGTATATTTTATTGCATTTGAAATTATGTTTACAACAACCTGGTTTATCTTGTCCCTGTCAACCATAATATTTTCCGCTTCGGTACCTTTTACATAAGTAAGTGTCAGCTTACTCTTTTGTGCGGAAATACTCATTGTTTCAACAATTTGTCCAACCAGGTTCTGAACATCGCACGGTGCAAGCTTCAAGGCATCCTCGGTATGTTCAAGCCTTGACAGAACCAGAAGATCTGTAACAAGTCTTGTCATTCTGTCAGCCTCACTGTTGATAACCCCAAGAAAGTTTTTGCTTATTTCCTTGTCTTCAATCTCCGCATCAAGAAGCGTTTCCGAATATGATTTAATATTCGTCAGCGGTGTTCTGAGCTCGTGGGAAACATCTGCCACAAAGGCTCGTCTTGACCTGTCAAGTTTCTGTTGCTTTGTTATATCCTGTAATACAGCAACAACACCTTCAGTTTTATTAAAATCAGTTCTGTAAGGTGCGAAATGAGCACTTATAATCATATCATTAAATTCAAGTTCCCATTCTTTTCTTGTTTCTTCTTTATTTGTAATTATGTCATCCATTGAAACTTCAACTCCGATTTTTCCGCAGAAAGTTTCAAAATCAAAAAGCTCATTTTTTTCGACACCAAGCATTTTTTCCGCCGATGGATTAATATGAATTGTTTTTCCGTTTAAATCAAAAGCAACAATTCCGTCATCGAGATTTTTGATAATAACTTCAATTTTATCTTTTTCGGAAGAAATTTCATCAAGCGTATTTTTAAGTTTGGAAGCCATTATATTAAAAGTTGTGGTAAGAACACCGATTTCGTCATCGCCGCGCACTTCAATAACGCTGTCAAAATTTCCCTCTGCCATTTTACTTGCTTTACCTGTCAGGTTTCTGATAGGCACTGTAATGGTTTTACTCATAAAATATCCGATTACAATAGCAATCAACGCCCCGTAAAGCACAGCCTGCATAACAACCATAAACAAGCTGTGACTGATTTCGTTAACCTCGGTTTTGTTATCCTTAACATAAATGATATACTTAATCCCGTCGTTTTCTACCGGATAAGCAAAATCCATAAAAGTGGATTTTACCGAAATTACATCGCCCACATCTCCTGCTATGGCAGACACTATATTATTCGTAAGCATAACATCGGAATTATCGCTGCTTCCTGTTATACATTCACCGGAATTACCGTCTAAAATATAATAATTCCTGTTAGCCCCAACTCCAAGTCTTGCAGGTGCAAACGCATCCATAAGCTCTTTTAAGTTTGCCACCGGCTCCTCAGTTTTTAACGCGAGCGTTATACTTTTTTTGAGAGAATCGTTGAATTCCATATTCATTTTTTCTTTAAACTGATTATGGTAAAAACTTGAAACGCTGCTCAAAAGGAACGTTCCGGCAATTATCATAACAGATAAAATAAGCAGAATAAATATAAAAATCAGTTTCCACTGAATTTTATGGAAATTCTTGCGTGCTTTACTTAACACTTAAAATTCCCTTCCCTTACATTTGTTTTGAGTATACAGCTATGCTATAATACCATTAAATAGTATATCACAAAATCATATTTTGTCAACAAAGAGTAAATTCCCCCTTTTTTCGGTTGACTTTTGAAATTCTTAGTGGTATAATAAATAAAATATATTTAGCAATTGGGGTTTCCCAATATTCTATCAATAAAGGAGTGCTTGGTTTGGATAAATTCGGAAAACAAGGTCTTACATTTGATGATGTGCTGCTTATTCCCCGCAAATCAGATGTTTTGCCCAGCAGCGTAGACCTTTCAACAAACATTACAAAAAAATTAAAGCTTAACATTCCGCTTATGACAGCAGCTATGGATACTGTTACAGAATCTCCTATGGCTATTGCTATCGCAAGAGAAGGCGGTATCGGTATCATTCACAAAAATATGTCTGTGGAAGAACAGGCGATAGAAGTTGATAAAGTTAAGAGAAGTGAAAACGGTGTTATTGCCGACCCGTTCTTCTTATCCCCTGAACACACCCTTGCTGATGCGGACAAGCTTATGGGCAAGTTCAAAATCTCAGGTGTTCCTGTTACCGTTGACGGAAAGCTTGTTGGCATTATCACAAACAGAGACTTAAGATTTGAAGTTGATTTTTCCAAAAAAATCAAAGAATCAATGACTTCTGAAAATCTTATTACTGCTCCTGCAGGAACAACTCTTTCAGAGGCTCAGGAGATTTTAAGAAAACATAAAATCGAAAAGCTTCCGCTTGTTGATAAAGATGGAATGCTCAAAGGTCTTATCACCATCAAGGATATTGAAAAAGCAGTAAGATACCCCAACTCATGCAGAGATGCATCAGGCAGACTTGTTGCAGGTGCAGGTGTTGGTATCACTGCCAATATGATGGAGAGAGTAAAAGCGTTGGTTGATGCAAGCGTTGACCTTATCGTGCTTGACTCTGCTCACGGTCATTCACAGAACATTATCAATGCCGTTGATAAAATCAAGTCAGCATATCCTGACCTTCAGCTTGTTGCAGGTAACATTGCAACTCCTGAAGCTGCAGAAGACTTGATTAAAGCAGGTGCAGACGCTGTTAAGGTTGGTATCGGTCCCGGTTCTATTTGCACAACACGTGTTGTTGCAGGTATCGGTGTTCCTCAGGTTACCGCAATCAATGATGTTTACGAATGTGCTAAAAAATATGGTATACCGGTTATCGCAGACGGCGGTATCAAGTATTCAGGCGATATTGTTAAATCAATCGCTGCAGGTGCAGACGTTATTATGATCGGCAGTCTGTTTGCAGGCTGCGAAGAAAGCCCCGGAGATATGGAAATCTATCAGGGCAGAAACTTCAAAGTATACAGAGGTATGGGTTCTATCGCTGCTATGAACAACGGCAGTAAGGATCGCTACTTCCAGCAGGACAGCAAAAAACTCGTTCCTGAAGGTGTTGAAGGCCGTGTTCCTTACAAAGGTGCACTTTCAGAAACTGTATTCCAGCTTCTCGGCGGTCTTCGTGCAGGTATGGGTTATTGCGGTGCTCCGACAATTCAAAGTCTTAAAGAAAACGGTCAGTTCGTTCAGATTACAAACGCCGGCTTAAGAGAAAGCCATCCGCACGACATTTCTATCACTAAAGAGGCTCCGAACTACTCCGTTTCTGAAAAATAATTTATCGGAGTGATTTATGTATAGTGTAGTTCTTGTGTCTTCGGCAAAGCACGTTACCGAAAGCTTTAATTCAATGGAGCTGTGGGAAAATCAAAGTTTCAATTTAAAGCTTGTAACAAGCAGCTTAAACGAAGCACTGAAAGAAACGCCCGATATTTTGATTTATCCTTTTAACAGTGATGGCTTAAGCGGTTGTGAGCTTGCCAGAAACCTGTTTATAGAAAAAAGCAAAATAAAAGTGGTATTATACGGAAGAAAATCATACGACTCAGTTAAATCAGCAATTAATTCACGGGCATGGGGATATATCTCCATGCCTCTTGAGCGTGATGACTTTTTTTCACTGTTTATAAACTTGAGACAATATCTTGACAAAGAATCAAGAGAGTCGCACCCCCACTTTGACATAAATCAGCTGAGAGAAGAATTTTTCCCTAAGCTTTTATCGGGAAGTCTTCTGAACAAAGCCGATTTTGACAAAGAATTTGCCGCGATTTCCCTCTCTGTCAGTCCTAAACACAGTTCATGTTCCATCATCAAGTTCACAATTAACAACTTCACAGGATTTTTAAATGACAGGTGGAAGTATGGTAAAGATGCACTCTACGTTGCAGTTAACAACTTTACTGTCAAAAACCGTCCTGACATTATTTCTCTGCCTATTAACACGGTTAAAAATGATATTTATATTGCTGTTTTTGATTTGTCAGAAGCTGAAATAGATGAAAAATACCGTGAAGTAAGCAAAAATCTTCGCGATATTATGGGAATTGAGCTTTCATACAGTATTTTCCGTTCGTACAATTCCATATATGAAATGCTGGATAAAGATGAGATTGAATATTTGTCAGAAAGTATGTCGGTTATAGTTGAACCCGCGGCGGTTGAAGAACATACTTTGCTTGCAGACAACAATACCATTTCACTTGCAAAAAAATATATTGACCTAAACTTCAATAAAGAGATTTGTCTGGATGATGTTGCCGAATACGTAGATTTGAGTTCCGCGTACTTCAGCAGATTATTCAAGCATCAAACAGGAGAAAATTTCATAGACTATCTTATTAAAATAAGAATGGAAAAAGGAAAAACTCTTTTGGCGGAAACAAGCCTAAAAACCTATCAGGTTGGCGAAAATGTAGGATATAACAACAGTAAGTATTTCTGCAAGTTATTTAAAAATTACACAGGCTACACGCCGACGGAATATCGTTCAAAAATGAGAAGAACACATTAAAAAATCCCCTGTCCGATGCGGGCAGGGGGGATTTTTTTAATCTATCAAACTTTCATCTCTGACAAAAGGCTCGTTAATAAGCATATGAATAAATGACTCACTTTTCTGTCCTTCAATTAAAAACTGAACCTTATCAACACCTGTAAGCTCTGTTAAAGTATTTACAATTGAATAAATTGTAAGCTGTTCGCTTGCAGTGCCGCCAGTATGCCTTGAAACAAATTCCTGAGAAAGATTTACAAAGCAAACCCCCTCTTTCGTTTCAACAGACAAAATCTTTGTTTCGCCCGGGATGGTTTTGCTTAACTCTTTATCCGCAGGTCCCTTTAAAAGCTCTTTCATTGCCTGCATTTCAAGAGTTTCTTTTTCATTAACAGTTATTTTTCTTGTCTCAGGAACAAGCTTAAAGCTGTCTAAATCCGCAAAATACAATGTGAAATACTGTTGCTTAACTTGGGGAGTTGTATCGTATACAATATCCGATTTGTTCATTATTCCTATTGTATAGCCGGCAAGATTTTCAAAATCGCCTCCATCAACCGTTAAAAGAACCCTTTCTATCCCTTCAATTTCGGTAAGCGTTCTTAAAACAGATGTACTGAGCAAAAGAATATCTGCATCTGTTGTCAAACGAATTTTATCCGAGAAATCAACAATTGCCAGATCTTCGGTAACCATTACGTCATTTACTTCTGCATCTTTTGGTATAATCGCCTTATATTCAGGATTTTTAGGACCTTTCATTAATTCTTTTATAACGCATTCGGCAATACTCGCATCTTCGGAAATAACAATTTCTCTTGTTTCCTGCACAAGCTCGGTACTGGCAGAATTAACAAACCAAAGCTTTGCAGTATATTGAAGATGCCTGTCGGCACACGCCGAAAGTACACCAATCAGCATAGATAATGACAATAATACACTTAAAATTTTTTTCATAACTACGCCTCCTATTCTCCAAGCTGCAGTTTTTTAGGAACTATGATGATAAATTTTGTTCCGACGCCCTCGGTACTGTCAACAAGTATTTTACCCTCGTGCATCATAACAACATCATTTGCAATCGAAAGTCCGAGTCCTGTGCCGCCGCTTTCTCTTGCACGTGCTTTATCAACCCTGTAAAATCTGTCAAAAATCTTATTAACATCCTGCTCGGGAATTCCTATTCCTGTATCCACAATTTCAATACGGCAGAACTCTCCCTCGTTGAACACATAAACAGTAACCGACCCGCCTGACGGAGTATATTTTACCGCATTGTCAGTGATATTATAAATAACCTGCCAGAACTTTTCTCTGTCAACCATTGCAAGTGCTTCCTTATTTGTTGCATTTGTAAGTGTTACATTTTTATTTTCCGAAACAGGCTGCAGACTCTTAACAATTCTGTCTGCCATTTCATTAAGGTCGGTAACCTTAAGGTCAAGTTCTTCATCGCCCACATCAAGCTTGGTGAGCGACAAAAGTCTGTCTATAATTTTAGTAAGTCGGTCAATTTCGCCATTAATATCTGTCATAAACTCGCGAACGCTTTCTTCATCAAGTTCGTTCATTGATAAAATAGAATCAGATAAAAGCTTGATTGAGCTTAATGGCGTTTTCAATTCGTGTGAAGCATTGGAAACAAACAAACGTCTTTTTTCTTCCATCTGCTCCAATTTATCAATCAGGGCGTTAAAAGCAACACCCAACTCGGCAACCTCGTCTTTTCCCATAACGGGAACGTGCTTATCGGGAGTATCACCTTCCATTCCTCTGATAATCCTCGTAAATCTTTCAATCGGTCCGATAATAATATCAGACATAACTGAGCTTAACACTCCGATTAAAAGGCAAACTATCAAAGAAATAACAATTAAAATCCACCTTACGTTTGCAATAAACTCGTCAATCGAAGATGCAACCTCCGAAACATAAACTACGCCGACTGTTGCAGACTCCGAAATAACTGAAACTGCACCTTGAATTACAGTTCCTATGTCTTTTTCTTTGTAGACATTTACAACGTCATTTCCTTTAAGTGCCGACACAATTTCCTGTTTAATCAGCACTTTCCCCGCAATATTATTGTTGTCGGCTGAATCATAAATAACCTTTGCGGTTTCATCGGTTATGATAATTCTGGCAGAACTGTCTGAATTTGTCTGCCTTGCAAGATATGCAACCGTTATGGGATTATCCATATATTCCGCAACAACATTTGCAATTACGTTGGCATTTGCGAGCGTTTCAACCTTTTGCTGGTTTTGCAGATACTGGCTCATTGAAACAAGTACATAGGTTGAAATAAACAAAAGCGTTATAACAATAATGCTTATGTAAGTAACAACAAGCCTTATACGTGTTACGCCTACTTTTTTCTTATGCGTTCTTAAAATAGTATCCTACCCCCCACTTGGTGAGTATATATTTAGGTTGTGCAGGATCTGCTTCAATTTTTTCTCTTAAACGCCTTACATGCACATCAACAGTTCTTGCATCGCCCGGATAATCATATCCCCAAATCAAATCCAGAAGGTCATCTCTTGAATATACTCTTCCCGGATTTGATAAAAGCAAATCCATAATGTCATACTCTTTAACTGTAAGCTCTATTTTTTTACCTTCGATATCAACACGTCTTGTCATTCGGTCCAATGACACTCCCGAAACAGCCAGGTTCTGTTCGACCGAGCCGTCGTTATCGCGTGATTTTCTTCTTAAAATGGCTTTAACCCTTGCTTTTAACTCCAGAATGTTGAAAGGCTTGGTCATATAATCGTCTGCACCGTAGTCAAGACCCATAATCTTGTCAATATCATCACTTTTTGCAGTAAGCATAATAATGGGCACGTTAGATGTCTCTCTGACCTTCTGACAAACCTCAAGACCATCCATTTTGGGAAGCATAAGGTCCAAAATTATAAGGTCGATTGATTTATCCTTGGCAAGCTTTACCGCCTCCTCACCGTCAGATGCAGTAACAACTTCATAATTATCCTGCTCAAAATTGAATTTTAAACCTTTTACAAGCAATTTTTCATCGTCAACAATTAAAAGTTTCAATTTTTCAAGTCCCTCCATATATATGATTTCCGATTTCAGGATTATTTGTATCTTTTCTTAAGTGCTTTTCTTCTTCTTTTCTTCTTATTGTGCTTTATAATAAGCACTATATACATAAAAATGAGCCACGCCGCAAAAATCCCTATTATCCACAAAATAACATTAAGAATTATCTTCCACAAGGGTGTTTTTACATCCGCTTCAACACCAAGGCTACCCATTACAGCTCCCGAGTGTGAAACAACGTCTACCTTTTCCCCGCTGAAAGAATATGTAAATTCTTTTGGTTCGTCTTTATCAATCCAGAAAACAACCTCGCCTGTCGGCGTATATGTAGTATATTTTTCAGTTTTCGGAGCAATATCCGATGCCGAGACCGTAACACTTTCCAATGAGTCATAGGCATAATTCAAAAGCTTTTCTGTGTCCTTATAAACTGTGTTGAATTCAGGAGATTTCAGCACAACCGCAATTACTTTAATACCGTTTTTCTCAGCCAATGTAACCAATGTATGCTGAGATTCTGTGGTATAACCTGCTTTACCGCCGATAACATTAAGATATTCATACTGAGGCCAGTGCATCATTCTGTGCTGAGCAACCATATTGCGCATTTCCTGTTTTTTGTTGGTATAAGGTATAGAATACTCAAGTTCGGAGAATACTTTCAGAAATTCTTCACTCTTTATGGCATTCTGAGTAATAAGTGCAAAATCATACGCCGTGGTATAATGATTTTCATCCATAAGACCGTTTGCATTGGCAAAGTGTGTATTTCTTGTGCCAAACTGCTTGGCAGTTTTGTTCATAAGACTCACAAACTCGTCTAAAGACCCGGAAATATGCTCTGCAATCACATTACACGCATCGTTTGCAGACATAAGCTGTGCCGCATACATAAGCTGCTCTAAAGAAAATTCCTCGCCGTAATCAATTGCGATATTGGAGGTATCTCTCGGCACTGCTTTGATGGCTGTTTCCGACGCCTTTGCCAAACTGTTGCTTTCACTCTGCGATGCAAGATATATGGTCATAATTTTTGTAATGCTGGCAGGATAAAGTTTTTCATCTTTATTCTTTTCAAACAAAATCTGTCCTGTTTCTGCATCAATCAAAACGGCAGCCCTGCTTGATATTTCGGGTTGTGCCGCACTCACATTGTGAAAAAGTGATAAGCAAACCAGCAATAACACAACCATCGCTGTTACTCTCTTTAATACTTTCATTTGTTTCTCCGTTAGTTAAACTTAATTATTTTTTTCGGGCACTTTTCTGTGCAAACTCCGCAACCCGTACATTTTTCCACATCAATAACTGCCAGATTATCAGTAACCGCAATAGCACCCGCTTCGCAGTTTTTCTCACAAATTCTGCATCCGATGCATCCTGCAGAGCACTTATCTTTAAGTGCCGCACCTTTATCCTTTGATGAGCATTTTACAAAAACTCCTGTCTTTGCAGGCATAATTTTAATCACGCTCTTAGGACAAACTGTTGCACAAACTCCGCAACCTGTGCATTTGTTTTCATCAACCATTGCAACACCGTCTTCAATTGAAAGGGCATTAAAAGCACACTTTTTAACACAGTCGCCGTAGCCCAGGCACGCGTATTCACACTGCTTATCTCCACCTTTAAGCTGACTGATATCATAACAACTAAGACTGCCGTCAAAATCATATTTTTTTGTTGCAACGCCCTTTATGCCCGAGCATAAAACAAATGCTTTCTGAGGCTCTCTGCTTGTAGCTTCAACACCCATAATTTCAGCAATTTTATCAGTATTGCTGCAACCGGGACAGGCATTTACAGGAGCTTTTCCCTCAACAATCGCTGCCGCACAAGCACTGCACCCTGCATATCCGCATCCGCCGCAGTTAGCACCGGGAAGCAGTTCTGCAATCATATCAATTCTTTCATCTGTTTTCACCGCAAAGAGCTTTGAGGCAACACTTAAGATAATTCCAACCGCCAGACCGATTGCACCAAACAGTAAAACAGGAATAATAATATCCATCATAAATCTCCTCCTTTACATTCCGGCAAAGCCTAAAAAGGCTATGGAAATAAGTGCCGCTGAAACCAAAACTATAGGAAAACCCTGCATAAACTTCGGAATATTTGCAGTTTCAAGTCTTTCTCTTACGCCCGAAAGCAAAACAATTGCTACGGTAAAGCCCAATGCTGCACACAAATTAAACACGATGGTTTCCGCAAGTCCGTAGTTATATGTATCAATTGCAAGAAGCACTGCACCCAATACTGCACAGTTTGTTGTAATAAGCGGCAAATAGATACCTAACGCCGAATAAAGTGACGGAGAGTATTTCTGAAGTGCCATCTCAACAAACTGAACCAGTGCTGCAATTACAAATATGAAAACAATGGTTTTCATATACTGCATATTGAATGCAACTAAAATATACTTATTGATAAGCCATGTAATGGTTCCTGCCATAGTCATAACAAAGGTTACTGCCATACCCATTCCCACAGCTGTCGAGGTCTTTTTTGAAACGCCCAAGAATGCACAAATTCCCATAAATCTCGACAAAACAAAGTTATTTATCAAAATGGCAGATATTGCAATCTTTAAAATATTTTCAAGCATTCTTTTTGCCCTCCTTTATAAGATTGATAACTCCAAGAATTATTCCAAGTGTTAAAAATCCGCCGGCAGGCAGAATGAACATAGTTGCAGGCTGATATCCTGAACTCATAATCTGAATTCCGCACCATGTACCTGCACCTAAAATCTCTCTGAACGTTGAAATGAGAATAAGTGCAAATGTAAAACCAAGCCCCATTGAAAGCCCGTCAACTATTGAAGGTAATACACCGTTTTTTGAAGCAAAGGCTTCAGCACGGGCAAGTATTATGCAGTTTACAACAATCAACGGAATAAACACACCAAGTGCTTCAGAAAGAGAAGGCAAATACGCGTTAAGCAGCATTTCAACTATTG
>CAZBJD010000010.1:0-33250 GCA_964492155.1 uncultured Eubacteriales bacterium | reverse complement strand
AAGGTCGTAAACCATAATTTTTTCGCCATTGTCCTTGTCAAGACCATAAGCAAGTGCTGCTGCGGTAGGCTCGTTGATAATTCTCAAAACTTCAAGTCCTGCAATTTTACCTGCATCCTTTGTAGCCTGGCGCTGTGCATCTGAAAAATAATCCTGAAATGTAATAACTGCCTGTGATACTTTTTCGCCAAGATAGCTTTCAGCATCTGCATTAAGCTTTTGCAAAACCATAGCTGAAATTTCCTGAGGGGTATATGCTTTATCGTCTATAGAAACCTTTTTATCAGTACCCATATCTCTCTTAATTGAAATAATTGTTCTGTCAGGATTTGTAATTGCCTGTCTTTTTGCAACCTGACCAACAAGTCTTTCGCCATCTTTGGTAAAAGCAACTACTGACGGAGTTGTTCTTGCACCTTCAGCATTTGTAATAACAGTCGCTTCTCCGCCTTCCATAACTGCAACGCAAGAGTTTGTAGTTCCTAAATCAATACCAATAATTTTTCCCATTTCTCTATTCCTCCTAAATTTAACTAATTTGCAACTTTAACAACACTGTGTCTTAATACTTTGTCTTTAATCATATAGCCCTTAACAAATTCTTCAACAATTTCGTTTTCGCCATAATTATCATCATCGATATGCATCACGGCATCATGGAAATTAGGGTCAAAATTTTTGCCAAGTGCTTCAATCGGCTCAACGCCAAAATTTTTAAGTGTTTCAATAAGCTGTTTATAAATCATGTTAACACCTTGTGCAAAATCTGATTTATCATTCTCATCAATAGCAGCAATCGCTCTGTCGAAATTATCAACAACCGGCAACATTTGTTCCAAAGCGGCACTTAATCCATTGTTATAAGAACCAAGCATTTCCTTCTGTGTTCTTTTTTTATAATTATCAAAATCTGCGTAAAGTCTCACATATTTATCTTTCCATTCATCTGCCTGCGGAGTTGCTTCTGCATTTTCTTCCGATACAACATCTTCAGCTTCAGAATTCAAGTTTTCTTTTTCACTCACTATTTTACTCCTCCTTCTTATCAGTAATTTGCTTCATTTTGTTGTTTATCATATCGGTTACGTAATCCATAACCGTAACAGCCTTTCTGTAATCCATTCTCGTAGGTCCTATAAGACCTATAAAGCCTTCCATATTATCGCCCACATTATATCTTGAAACGATCAGACTGCAATCTTCAATAGGACTGCCCTTCTCACCAATTTTAATTACAAGCTTCTTATCTTTATCACTGGCACTATTCATAATTTGCAGCACATCTGAGCGATTAGACACAAGATTTAAAAACTTTTTCGCCTTTTCAACATTGGAATATTCAGGAAAATTAAAAATATTCGCCTGACCGTTCACATATATGTCATTCTCGTTAACAACCTCAATACTGTCCTGAATAAATTTAAACACTGATAAAACAAGCTCATCTGATGCTCTGGCTTCATTAACCAATTTTACAATATTATCCATTTCCAAATCAGAAAAATTAATGCCCGTAAGATTGTTGTTAATAGCATTTTCAAGGCGTTTCAATTCATCGTCGTTTACTGCTCCTGCAAGTACGATTTTTTTATCCTTTATAATACCTTCATTAGTAATTATGATAGTCAAAACAACTCTTTCGCTGACAGATATCAAACGGATATTTTTAATTGACCCATATCTGAGCCTCGGCCCGACCGCAACAGATGTATAATTGGTAAGCTGCGACATAATGCCTGAGGTTTTCGCAATAATCTTATCCAGAAAGTCGATTTTATCCTCCATCACAGACCGTAATACACTAATTTCTTCAAGTGTAAGACTGTACTGTGTCATTAATTCGTCAACATATAATCTGTAACCCGCCAGTGAAGGTACTCTGCCCGACGATGTGTGCGGCTGATTTAAAAATCCCATTTCCTCAAGGTCGGACATCTCATTTCTTATGGTAGCCGAACTGAGACCAAGATTGTACTTCTTTTCAATGGTTCTTGAGCCAACCGGTTCAGCTGTACTGATATAATCATCAACAATAGCTTTTAATATTAACTTTTTTCTATCGTCAATCATTAAATTTCCTCCTCTTTGTTAGCACTCACACCCTGCGAGTGCTAACAACTATTAATAAGATACCACTAATTTTGCAATTTGTCAATACTTTTTTTGAAAATAATTTGACTTTTCCTGACTATTACTTTTTGTCTTATTTTGTATTGAAAAGTATTGTAGTTTTTGATATACTTAATTATATAAAGATGAAAGAGTGATTATTTTGAAAAAAAAGTGTTTATTCATTTTCATATTATTGTTAATACTCAGTACATCGGTACACGCTGAATTCAATTGCGGTCCGTGGGCAGAAGATGCAATAAATGTTGCAGTTACCTGCGGCATACTTAAAGATAACGTATCGCGTGACTATTTTGCACCCATAACCAGAATTGAAATCGCAAATTTGATTTCTAGTGCATATGATAACATTTCTGACGATAAAATTGAATTTAATGTCAGCAATTTTACCGATACCTCAGACGAAGCCGCTTATGTTGTTTCTGCTCTTGGAATTATGAACGGATACGGTGACGGAACTTTTATGCCCGATGCATTCACTTCACGTCAGGAAATGGCAAAAATAATTCTTACATACAAATCTGTAATTACAGACTCCCCTCTTGTTCTGCCCGAAACGTATGATTGTACCTTTACAGATTTTGAAACCCTGAGTTCGTGGGCAAAGCCATATGTTCAAAAAGCAAATTCAGACGGGTTGCTGAACGGATATGTTGACGGCAGTTTTGGAGGTATGAACACAGTATCCTGGCAAGAAGCTGTAGTTTTAGTTGAAAGAGTTGCAAACTTTGTTCCTGTTACCGAAAAAGATATGCTGCTTGATGAATCGTTCAATCTCAAAGCCAACATTGAAGACAGCACACTTAAAGTTTCGTGGACAGCAATCAGTGAAAATGATACTCATTTACTGACAATAACCGAACAAAGACTGTCAAGATATGAAGAAGATATTCCTCCAAACACACCGATTACACTTTATCCTGACAGTGAAACGGATTTTTCATTTGAAATTAATCCGAACAAAAAATACACTATTACAATTTCGTGTGGTGACAAGTATTTTACTGAAACAATTTATAGTGAAAAATTAATTTTTGACGATATGAAAGAAATTTACTCATCATATCCCGCCACACAAGAAGAAGCCGAGCTTTTAATGAGTGAAATCACCGTTCCGATATGGCAGCTTTCCGATAACGAAAAAATCGCATCAGAAGCTACTCTTACCGTTCATAACGCAATTGCGGAAAAGGTTATATTGATTTTCCAAGAAATTTTCAACGGCGAAGAAAAATTCCCAATCAAGGATATCGGCGGTTATTCATGGCGGGGAGGCACAACTGAACATAACGGCGGAACTGCCATAGATATAAATTACGACGAGAATTATTGTATATATAACGATGGCACAACCGTTGGTTCACATTGGAAACCATATGAAGACCCATACTCCATAACACCCTACGGTGATGTTATCAGAGCTTTTGAAAAGTACGGGTTTACCTGGGGCGGAGATTCATGGTCAAACCCTAAAGATTATATGCATTTTTCTTATCTTGGCAAATAAAAATAAAGCAGATTTATAATCTGCTTTATTTTTATTTATTCGGAATTGTCAATTGATTGGATACAAGCTTTTTATTTATGGGCTTTCTGAAATAAACAGAATTCGTATATCTGTCGATTTGGAGTTGCGTGGCATGATTGATTACGCCAACCACACCTTCACTCTCAATACCGCTTACTGCAGCGGTAACCTTATATCTTACAACATCAAAATCATTGAAATCCAGGCTGTCTGTGTAACTAAAGCCTTCTATTTCACTTGCGATTTTTTCATATACCGGTGCACTGTCACAAGCTCTGTATATATTGAATTTTGCAGAACTGTCTGAATATTCCCATTTAATTTCCAGGTTATTGCGATTAATTGTTAAATTATACGGCGAGTCAATTCTGATATATTTTTTCAGATTATATATCCTGAATGTATCACCCTGCTTGGTTTTAATACTTATTTTATCATCATCTATTATATCAAAATCAACAACTTTTCCATTACATTCGATTTTTGCACTTGCAATTCCATAATAGTTAAGCTTTAATTCAGCCCCTGCTTTAGATGTAACGATAATCTCAGTTGCGGCATTATCTTTCCATGAGATGCCTACATCAAATCCGCCTCTGGCAGCAAAACCACTGCAATTTCCATTTTTCCAGCAATCAGGCAACGCCGGTAAAATCTTTATAAAACCCTCATGACTTTGAACAAGCATTTCTGCAATTGCGGTTGCGGCACCAAAATTGCCGTCAATCTGGAATGGCGGATGCATATCCCATAAGTTATTGTTGGTTTTTTCAGTAAGAAGCGTGTTAAACAATTTATGTACTCTGTTACCGTCACCGGTTCTTGACCACGCACACATTCTGTGTGCAAGTGCCCACCCTGTTGAATTGTCGCCGCGCTCATTAAGCGTAACCTTTGCAGCATCCATCCACGCAGGAGTTTCAGAGTTAATAATACTGCCCGGATACAACCCTACCAGATGGGAAATATGCCTGTGGCAATACTCGCCTATTTCACCGTAGAAATTCTCTTCGCCGTATTCTTTAATCTGTCCCGACCAGCCTACTTCTACCGGATTGTATTTACCAATCTGTTCTTTTTGAATTTTAACATTATCATTTTCAATTCCAAGTATCCGTGAAGCAGTAATATAACTTTCGGCATTATCCGATATCATCTGCTGATCATATGCACAGCCGACTGTATTGTAAGGACTTCCTAAATCAGTACCTTGCCTTTTAACACAATTCTGTTCAGGTGAAGCAGAAAAATTTGCCAGATATAAATTATCATATTTTTTAACGGATTTTACAAAAAATTTGCTTGCCTCCTCCAATGCCGGATATGAGTCATTTTTAAGCACATTAATATCTCTTGTATAATCATAGTATAACCAAAACAACACCGAAGTCAACCCTACATTTCCCGGTCCTGAATCGCCGCGGAGAAGAGGTGAAATGTGATACGGAGTAGCGGCTGTACCTATAGCAAAACCGTTATCGCCATCCTTTTCGTAAACATCCGGATTATTCATTTTTACAAAATCATCTGCAAACTTTTGTGCCGCGGGAAGGTATGCCTTAAAATAATCAACATATGGTTCAAAAGTCTCCGGGATGTTTCCCGCAAAAGAAAGCCAATAGTTCATTTGAACATTAATATTGTGCCAGATACCGCTCCCCCATGGTGCATGCTGATACATATTCCATATTCCTTGAAGGCTCGCAGGAACGCCGCCCTTTCGTGATGATGCAATCATCATATATCTTGAGTATTGGAAATATAACTGTTCAAGATATGGAACAAACTCATCAGCTGACTTTTGAAGCAATTCATCAGTATATTCTGCAGGCATAACACCATCGGTTAAATCAAGCTTTTCCCTGAAGAACAAATTCTGATAGTCGTTTAAGTGTTCTTTTTCGAGTTCCTCATAAGTAGATTTGCAATTTGCAAACAATTCTTCAACTAAATTATGTGGGTCAGATTCCGCAAGTTTTTTATGATCATCTTCTTCTAAAAACAAATCAGGTGAAAGTTTATAACTTGTCATTTCTCCAAAAGCAACAACCACTTCATCAGAATCTTTGATAACGATGGATTTATCATTATATTCAGTAACTCCTGAATTAAATAAAACTCTGAGCTGTGCTTCAAAATTGATATTAAACCACAACGCCTTGCCGCTCATCACAATTTTATTATCCGTCACGCTGATTTCCCCTGATATGCCGCCGCCGTCGCCTTCAAATTGGTGATAATTTTGAAGATAAGAAATTTCAGGTGCAATTTCAAAATTCAAAGCACCTTTTTTTGATGAGGTAAACTTCATAATCAGCAAATTAGACGGATATGAAGTAAAATATTCCCTTACAAACTCAGTACCGTCACAAGTATATTTAACATAAGCTTTCGCAGTATTTAAATCGAGTCCTCTTTCATAGTTTTTAACATTAACGTGAGAAAATTTACAATAAATATCTGCCATTCCGCACATTGATCTGTAATATGTATCTTTACCGCGGGTAAACAACGTCGGGTCAGTAATCTGCAGGCGTTCTTCCTCAACACCGCCAAAAACACTCACGCCCATATATCCGTTACCAATAGGCAATGACTCATTTTCCCAACCATTTACTGAATTTTCAGCAGGTTTTCCATATCTTAACAATAATTCTGCCATAAAGTCCTCCATAGTGTTTTTATAAGTAAAACCTTTCTCAATCAAGAGAAAGGTTTAATTCCTAATAGTTTTGACGCCTGCTGCCATAGCTTCCGCGCTTTGATTCAAAATTACGTTTCAAAGTTTGTAATCTCTCATCACTATCGGATTTAAAGCGACTGATTTTATCTTCAAAAGAAAGATTTGTTGTTGACGGTTTAGTAAACATTTCAACATCAGCCGGTCTCGAGGATTTCAGATTTTTCTCGTCTTCCAAAACTTTTTTAATTGAAAGACTAATCTTTCCACCGGGTGCAACAGAAACCACTTTGACTTTAACTTCATCATTAACCTTAAGGTGATCATTGATATCTTTAACATAATCCAATGCTACCTCGGAAATATGAACAAGTCCCGTAATCTTTGTGCCGTCAATCTGAACAAAAGCACCAAAATTAGTAATACCTGTTACTTTACCATTTAAAACACTACCCACTTCAAGCTGCATACAACAAAAATCCTCCTTGGTTTTAGCAAATCAAACCACCATTTATCTGGATGAATCAACAAACAGACGCTCATTTTTCTTTAAAAATCCAAGTTTTTCACGTGCAATTTTCTCAACACGTTTAAGCTCATTTTCAGACTGCATCTCTGTTGCTATCTCTTTTTTGAGTTCATTCTGAACCTGGATTTCATTTCTAATACTGTCTGCCTTATCAGACAATTGACTTATGGTAATTTGCTGCTGAACAAATGTAATACAAAAATAAACCATTATAACCATAGGAAGAACAAAAAACATTAAACTCTTTTTTCGGGTTTTCGTTTTCTTCGACACGGTTTACGCTCCTCGCAATCTTTTTTGCCACTAAATAACATCCCTACATTACACTTTATTTTAAAACAAATTTTACTAAATGTCAATGCAATTTTAACTTTTTTTTGCAAAAGTTTACGTTTTATTGCCAAAAAAGGTTTTAGCAATATTTTAACAATGCATTTTACCGGAAAAAAGAGGAGTTTTACAACTAATAACAGCACTTTTTTCAAAAAAGATTTAACCGCAACCAGTGCACAAAGGATTTTATTGCTGAATGTCACGCGGTACATTACAAAGAAAGCTATCAATACTATAGGCATATACAATCTTAGTTGTGCACCGTTGGTATTGAAAATAGTTTTGAAAATCACACAGGTTATTATCGCAAAATAAATCAAATCCTGAATTACAACAGAAGGCATATTTACACTTTTTCCATAACGCCAGGCTCTGAAAAAGTCAAAAATCACCCCGCAAAGTATACCGAGTTCAGCACAATGCAGTAAAGTATTAAGTTCTGCACTTACGGAGTTACTCATAAGTTCAACTCCTTGTTATTGAAATAACCTTGCAAAAAAGCCTGATTTTGATACTGATGCATCTTTGTCGTGGTATACCAACGAATCAAGCTCGCCCTCTACCAGCATCTCACCTGTATCCACACTCAGCTTATTAATATGAAGATTTCTTCCTTCAACGATAAGTGCCCCCAACTGCGTTATCATAACTATTTTTTCCTCATTGAAGGTTTCTACATCTTCAACACCCGAAATACTCATTCTTTCACGATTTTCCATAATAATGTTATGGATTACATCAGCACTTAAATTTTTCTTTTCGTCCATCATTTCTGCTCCTTTGCTTTTTTATTAATTCTATTAAAAATCGGAGCAATTTATTACTTAATCAAATTGACGATACATAAGCGGAGCATCCTCTTTAGTAATATGTTTATCATCAACTTTCAGAATTTCAACTTTAATAGTTTTATCCCCCAGAGATATTGACATAATGTCACCAATCTTAACATCATATGATGCTTTTACAACTTTGTCATTAATCATAATTCGACCTTTATCACAGGCTTCATTGGCAACAGTTCGCCTTTTAATCAGGCGTGACACCTTAAGAAATTTATCAACTCTCATATTATCCTCCAAGTATTATACAAAAAAAGACAGTTCGAAAAACTCGAACTGTCTCTTAAGGTACTATTATTTTATAGCATCTTTAAATGCCTTACCAGCTTTAAATGCTGGAGCTTTTGAAGCCGGGATTGTGATTTCCTGCTTTGTGCGAGGATTTCTACCCTTTCTAGCAGCTCTTGTCTTAACTTCAAATGTACCAAAGCCAACCAACTGTACTTTGTCGTCCTTTGCCAAAGCACCTTCAACGCTTTCGATGAAAGCAGCCAAAGCTTTTTCAGCGTCTTTCTTAGAAAGTTCAGCTTTTTCAGCGATAGCGGCAATAAGTTCTGTCTTATTCATCAACAAACACCTCCTATTTTTTATTTTACAAATTGGAATATATAAAAGGCAAACGCCATTTTACCCACAAGTACAATATCTATTATAAACAATTTTTCCGCAATATTCAAGGGTTTTTTTAAAATTTTCCAAAAAAATTTAATCTTTCGGTTGTTCTGCACTTTAAAATTGCGTTTTTTTGGTATATAATGGCATATTTTAGCATTTTTATAAAAATTTCGCTAATATTTTTGCGATTTTATCACCATATGGCATAGCTTCAACATCCTGTTTGTTAATTGCCTTAGACAAAATAATCAAAATAAAATATACACACGCTGCCGCTACAACAGATATCAACAACGAGATTGTGTTGGATAAAGTTGCAGAAAATAAGAAATCATATAACCAATTCGCCACCAAGCCCATAATAGCAGCAGAAATAATTGTTTTTACAAAAAACGAAATTCCATATTTGGGAGTAAAATATTTATTAATAGCTATGAGATTCAATGCAGCAGTTGTAAGATAACATAAAACTGTTCCCACAGGTGCACCATTGATATTAATATCAGGTCTGCCAACAAGTACATAGTTTACAATAACCTTAACCAAACCGCCAATGCACATATTAATAACGGGCACCCACACTTTACCTTTTGCCTGTATAATAGCATTCGCAACCATAACAATACTGACAAAAATAACACCATAAGCAAGAATTTTCAGAAGCAATTCCGCCCCTGTATCACCAAATGCAAAATTAAGAATAGGACCGGACAGCACCGACATTCCTATTGCACATGGAAGCGCTATTAAAAACGTAACGCGAATAGCAGTTTCAACAGTTTTGGTTGCGGTAACCAAATCACGGTTAACAAGTGCAGAAGAAATCGCAGGAACAATGCTTACTGCCAAAGATGCAATAATTGTCGGCGGTAGATTAAACATTGTAACCGCATAACCTGAATAATATCCGTACATTGTCTTTCTTGCATCTTCGTCAAATCCCAAATCGGCAAGCTGACGCATAATCATAGTCAGGTCGATAACACTTGCCAAAGTGAAAACCGAAGCACCTAAGGTTATTGGAATTGCCAGTTTAACCAATTTTATTGCTATCTTCTTGGATGGACTGGTTGTACCGCTACTGTCGGAGCACATTATTTTGACATTTGGACGAATTTTGCACCAGTAAAGCATCAAGAATGCAGCAGCCACAAAAGTACCCGTAGATACACCGAGAATTGCCCCTGCTGCTGCAAATTCAACTCCGTATTGCAAAAATATGTATGCAAGCAGCAATCCGACAAACATTTTACCGCTTGCCTCAATTACCTCCGAAAGTGCTGTCGGCATCATATTAGACATTCCCTGATAAAAGCCGCGGTACGCACTCATTATCGAAACAAAAAACAAGCTTGGTGCCATTGCCATAATGGCAATGCCCGCACTGGGAATTTTCAAAAATTCTGCAAAAAGATTTGCTCCAAAAAGTAATATACAAAATCCCGCAATACCTAACACAAATAGAATAATCTTTGAAACTTTAAAAATTTTCAACGCTTCATTATAATTATTCTTCGCTATACTTTCACTTACCATTTTCGATATCGCAACAGGCAAACCTGCTGTCGAAACAATAAACAAAACATTATAGATTGTGTACGAGGAGTTATATATACCTATACCGTCAGGTCCCAATATAAATCTTGTCAAAGGTATTTTAAACAATGCACCGATGATTTTAACAAATATATGAGCAATAGCTATTATCAGAGCACCCTGTAAAAACGTTTGTTTTTTAACATTTCCCACAATTCCGACCTCCAAATCTGTTTTATTTAACATTATATATTATAACAAACATTTATGACCAAATCAACACTTTTCTGCTGCTGGATATTGCAAATATAATTTTTTTCTGTTATAATAACAGGGAATAATACAAAATTCGAGGTGTAAAATGGAAAATATTAATGTGTGTGACACATGTGTATATGGCACTGTACTGGTTACAGATGAATTACTTTGTTCAAAATATGGTGTACTGACAGGCAACACTCCCTGCAAGCATCATAAAGAGGATCTTACTAAAAAATTTGTCCGTAAAAAAAGGGCTGTTAAGTTTAAAAACTTAGAGAAATGATTACTCAAGATAACTTTCAATATCTTCCATTGCAATATCGTGGAAAGTAATATTAATCGCACTTGAGATGACATTGGACATTTGTTTTGTTAACTTGTCTATATCCTTGGGCGTTACTATGAACGAGGCTTGATTGCCTCGCTTTCTTTTTATATATTTGTCTATGTCACCAATATCAGTTGACAACCCCAACTCACTGATAGTATCGTATGCAACCGTTGCCGCATCTACAACCATCGGTACTCCGATAGATATTACAGGAACGCCAAGGCTTTTTTCTGTAATTTCTTTACGATGATTACCTATGCCTGCCCCCGGGTTCAATCCTGTATCCGACATTTGGATGGTGGTTGCTACTCTCTCTGTCTTTCTTGAAGCAAGAGCATCAACTAAAACAACAACACCGGGACTAATTTTTTCGCATATCCCTTTAACAATATCCGCAGTTTCAACGCCCGTCAGACCCAATACACTAGGTGCAATAGCACAAAGCGAGCCCAAATTTTCAAAATTTTTTGATGAATATTCAAATAAATGTCTTGTAACAATAACACGATCTATTGTGTGCGGTCCTAAAGCGTCAGAAGTTATGTGTCGGTTTCCAAGCCCAACTACAAGAGCAGTCTTTTTACCAATATCAGGCAAAATTTTCTTAAGCTCGGAACTAAGAAGTTCGGTTGCCGAATAATAGTACGCATACCCAAAATCCAAAAACTCCGGTATCTCCAATGTGTAATAATTTCCAATTGGTTTACCTATGTTATTACTTCCCGTTTCATCCAGCACTTCAATATGAGATACAGTTATTCCGTCAATCTCTTTACTTCTTGCTTTAATACCCTGAATTTCAGTAACTTCACGCACATTTTCATGATACATTTCCTTCGCTTCAATTGCCAAATCGGTTCTGAGCATAAACTCACCTCATAAAAAAATAGATATCAAAAAATGATATCTATATTATTTATCGATATTTAAGAAATATTCCAAAGCCTTTTTTGAATCTGCTTTGATTTGGTCAGTTAACCCATTTACGTTGCTAAACTTCCGTTCTTCTCTGATAAATGAGTAAATTTTAACAGTTGCAAATTTACCGTAAAAATCCTTGCTCACATCAAATATATGTGCCTCAACTAAATCTCTGTCAGAGCCTATGGTAGGCTTAATTCCAATATTGGCAACAGAAATGTACTCAGCATTATCAATTAAAACTTTGCAAGCATATACACCGCGTTTTGGAACAACCTTATTTTCAGGAAAATAAATATTAGCAGTCGGGAAACCGATTTCAGTTCCGATATGATTACCGTGAACCACTTCCCCACTAATTGAATATTCTCTTCCGAGAACAGCAGTCGCTTCTTCTATTTTTCCTTCTGACAAACACTTTCTGATATTTGAGCTTGAAATAAGTTTTCCATTATATTCCATAAGCTTTTCAATAAAAATTTCAATATTAAACTGATTGCCGATTTTACGCAAAAGTTCGCTATTTCCTGATGCATTAGTTCCGAACGTATAATGTTCTCCTACAACAACACAAGCAGCACCAAGTCGCCGAATTACAATATTTTCGATAAACTTTTCGGGCTTCATACTTAAAAATTCTTCAGAAAGTTTTTGATACACAAGTACATCCACACCCAAATTATCAAAAATATTTTCTTTTTCGGAATTGGTAGTAATCATCGAAATACTTTCACCAAAAAAAGCTTTTGGATGCTCAAAAAATGTATAAACAACTACTTTTAAATTATTGGCACCTGATACCTCGACGGCCTTTTTAATAAGTGACTGATGAGCAATGTGAACACCGTCAAAATTACCTAAAACAACAACACTGTTCTGCAGAGGCTGCATTTCATCAGCATAAATAATCTCCATATGTTACTCCTTGATAAAATGTTCAGGCGGAATAATAATCTTTTCATATTCGCCGTCATTCCACATTTGTTCAAATTGTTCAAGACTAACGCTATTCTCAATCAGAAATGAGGAGCTTTTGGTTCTGACCAAAGATGACATATATCCGCCGCATCCAAGACTTTGACCAATATCATGACATAACGTTCTGATATATGTACCTTTCGAGCAACATATATCTAACTCAACTTGATTGTTGTTAAAGTCAATGTCAATAACATCAATGGAATGGATGATTATATTTCTTGGTTTTCTCTCAACCTCTTTACCTTCCCTTGCAAGCTTGTAGAGTTTTTGACCGTTAATTTTCACGGCACTATACATAGGAGGTATTTGACTAATTTCACCTACAAAAGCAGAAACCACGCGTAGTATCTCATCTTCATTTGTATCAACAACTTTTTCAGACAGCACCTCACCCTCACTATCCTGTGTAGTTGTTGTTTTTCCCAGTTGTAAAACTGCTCTGTAACATTTAGTACCATCCATAATAACTTGAGACAATTTTGTAGCTTCTCTTCCAATGCAAATTGGCAACACGCCTGTTGCCAACGGGTCAAGAGTTCCGGTATGACCAACCTTCTTTATACCTGTAATCCTTCGAATAACCGCCACAACAAAATGAGAACTTTTCCCATATGGCTTGTTTATGTTAACTATTCCCGTCAAGTGTCTTCCTCCTAAAACAGGTCTTTTGTAATATCTATAATTTTATTTTTTGTTTCATCTACAGAAAATTCTGAAGAAAAGCCGGCGGCTCTGATATGTCCACCGCCACCGAAATATGCTGATATTGCAGCTGCATCGACAAAAGCATTGGTTCTTATACTGCCTTTTGTAACGCCATTCTTTTGCTTAATTAAGCACGCAACTTCGACACCTTTGACGCTTCTTAGAGTGTCAATCAATCCTTCGGTATGCTCATACGCGGCACCCAAATCAAAAAGTTGTTCTTCCGTAATGGTTGCAACAGAAAGTTTTCCATTATGATGCAATTCCAAATTTTCAATCAAAAAAGACTGTAGTTTTAATTCTAAAAGTGTTGTAGTTGAAAATAACAACCTGTTAATATCCGCGTTATTAATACCTTTTTTTAAAAGCTTTGCAGCCAATACATACGTCTTTTCTGTAGCATTTGAATAAGCAAAGCAACCGGTATCAGAAGAAATAGCAGCGTATAAAAGCGATGCACTGACACTATCAAGTTCAACACCCATCTCATCAAGCAAAGCGGCAATAAGTTCACCTGTAGCAGCTGAAGTACCGTCTACATAATTGTACTTCGCATATTCTTTATTCGTAAAATGATGGTCAATATTAACAGTCAGCGGATGTCTTAAATAATCATCTTTATACATTCCAAGTCTGAATTCATCACCGCAATCAAGTGCTGCAAAAGCATCATAGTCCATTGCCAGTCCGCCGATTTTATACTCAGCAGAAGAAAAATCAGCTAAAAAAGCAAGTCTTTCACTGATTTTTTCATTCAGATAAACATCTGCAACCTTGCCAATATTTTCAAGAGAATATTTTAGTGCAAAAGCACTTCCCAAAGCATCGCCGTCAGCGGATATATGAACAAATATTGCAATTTTTTTACTTTGATTTAAAACAGCTGCAATTTCTTTCATTTCTGTTCACCATTCAATTCATTTATAATTTTGTTGATATGCGAACCATACTCAATAGAATCATCGATAACAAAATGAAGTTCAGGTGTATATCTCAACTTGGTGCGAGAAGATATTTCTTTCCTGATAAATCCGCTGCTGCTGCTTAACCCTTTTAAAACTTCTGCTTTCTTTTCATCATCTGAAAGCACCGACACATATATCTTTGCAAATTTCAAGTCTTTGGTTACTAAAACAGACACAACAGAAAGCAAGACTCCATCAAGACGCGGATCTTTCAGCGTCGGCAAAATTGAACATAATTCTCTTTTAATTTCTTCATCTATTTTTTGCTGTCTGAACTTCGCCATAATTATTCCTTTCGTTAACGTTTAATTTCTTCCATTATGAAACTTTCGATAATATCGCCCTCTTTAATATCATTAAAGTTTTCGATACCGATACCGCATTCATAACCGCTTGCGACTTCTTTTACATCATCTTTAAACCTCTTAAGAGAATCTAACACACCTTCGTGAATAACAATGCTGTCACGCACAACACGGACCTGTGAATTTCTTGAAATCTTGCCGTCTAATACATACGAACCGCCAATAGTACCAACACCTGAAACTTTAAATGTCTGACGGATTTCTGCATGTCCTTGAACAACTTCCTTAAATTCAGGATCAAGCATACCCTTCATAGCCGCTTCAATTTCTTCAATTGCGGTATATATAACTCTGTAGAGTCTGATTTCAACTTCTGCTTTCTCGGCACTGGAAATCGCATTAGAATCAGGACGTACATTAAATCCGACAATAATTGCATTTGAAGCAGACGCAAGCATAACGTCTGAATCGTTAATACCACCGACACCACCGTGTATAATTTTAATTCTTACTTCATCATTGCTGAGTTTTTCAAGTGATTGTTTTACTGCTTCAACAGAGCCTTGAACATCTGCCTTAATGATAATATTAAGTTCCTTCATCTTGCCCTGTTCAATCTGATTAAACAAAGATTCAAGCGAAGCTTTCTGTGTAGCCTGAAGTGCTTCTTCCTTCTGTTTTGCAATTCGTTCATCAACAACATCACGGGCTTTCTTTTCACTGTCAACCACATAGAACAGATCGCCGCCGCTCGGAACACTCGAAAGACCTAAAATTTCAACAGGAACCGATGGTTCAGCAGTTTTAACTCTGTTTCCTCTATCATCCATCATTGCACGAACTCTACCAATAGAAGTTCCTACAACAACAATATCACCAATCTTCAAAGTACCGTTTTGTACTAACACAGTAGCAACAGGGCCTCTGCCTTTATCAAGTTTTGATTCGATAACAGTTCCTCTTGCTTCTCTGTTCGGATTTGCTTTCAGTTCCCTCATATCAGCGACAAGCAAAAGCATTTCCAACAGTTCATCAATTCCTTGACCTGTAAGTGCTGATACGTTGACACAAATTGTATCACCGCCCCACTGTTCCGGTATCAATTCATATTCAGTAAGTTCCTGTAAAACTCTGTCCGGATTTGCAGCTTCTTTATCACACTTATTAACAGCAACAATTACACTAACTCCGGCAGCCTTCGCATGGTTAATTGCCTCAATTGTCTGTGGCATAATACCGTCATCAGCTGCCACAACCAAAATAGCTATATCAGTAACCTGAGCACCTCTGGCACGCATTGCAGTGAAAGCTTCGTGTCCCGGTGTGTCAAGAAAAGTAAGTTCTCTGCCATTAAGATTTACTCTGTATGCACCGATATGCTGAGTAATACCACCGGCTTCACCGGCAGTAACATGGGTACTTCTGATTTTATCCAAAAGACTTGTTTTACCATGGTCAACATGTCCCATTACGCAAACAACAGGACTGCGTGGCAACAAATCTTCTTCTCTGTCTTCAATATCAATCAAGAGCGATTCTTCAGCAGTAATTATAACTTCTTTTGTTACATTTGCACCGAATTCTTCCGCAACAATAGCTGCTGTATCAAAATCAATAATATCGCTGACTGCTGCCATTTGTCCGAGCATAAATAATTTCTTTACAACTTCCGCTGCTGTCTTCTTTAAGCGTGAAGCAAGCTCACCGACAGAAATTGTGTCAGGGATTTCAACATCAAGTTTAACCGGCTTTGGAATAGCCTTTTTCACCTGTTGTAATGGCTTGTTGTCCTTTTTACCAAAACGATTTTGTCCTTTTTTGATTTTTTGCTTATTTTGAACATTATCTTTGATTTTATCCGACACCATTTCTTCAATCTGTTCAACCTTTTCAATACGGTTAACATCTATTGCCTCAGAACGTGTGTTAACCACAACATTAACTCGTTCTTTTTTAGGTTGAGGCTGAGAATTCTTCTTCTTTTCAGATTTTTCAAAAGGATGCGGATTAGATTGTTTTTTAGGCTTATCTTCTTTTTTCTGCGCCTTTTCAACTTGTTTTTCTTCTGCGGCAGGAGTTTCTTCAACTTCCATCTTAGGTTCTTCTTTTCGCACAATAACACCATATTGCATTGTACTGTTCAAAATATCAAATTTTCCACCTTTATCGTACTTCTGTGATAAAACTTCTAAAATAATATCAAGCTGATTTTCTTCCAATACAGTCATATATCCTTTAACGGATATACCGTACTGTTCTAAAATGCTGATAATATCTTTACTGGTCATATTTAAATCCTTGGCAAGTTCATGTACTCTTACTTTTTCCAGCATCTAAATTCCTCACTTTCTCTTAAACCGCCTTTCGGCGAATGCATCATTTTTCATTTTCTTTATACGATTTAATAACAGCGGCTGAAAAATTACTGTCGGTTATCACAGCAACACTTCTTAACTCTTTGCCGGTACATTTTCCCAAACTTTCCCGACTTTTAAGATAAATAACGTCTACACCTGATTTTACAAAAAACTCCTTTGAATTTTCAGAAATATCCTGTGCTAAAATAACAAGTTTTGCTTTGCCGCTTTTAACCGCTTTTTCACAAAGTTCAAGACCAGTTATTATTTTTCCCGCCTTTGTCGCAAGTCCTATAAGCCTTTCAACTTTTGTATGCACTTTTCAGCATCCCTTCTATATCCTTCAATATCATTTTATCTGATATCATATTAGAAATTTTAGAAAATTTCCTGGAGGATAAAATCCTGCTAAGACATTCATCAGAGCAAATGTAAAATCCGCGTCCTCCCGACTTATAGGTTGTGTCACAAATCACACTATCGCCAACAACAGCAATCCGAACCATCTCAAATTTAGATTTTGATGTTTTGCAACACACACATGTTCTGCAATTAACCTTATCGTTCATATTAAATCCTTAAAATTCCAAATTAATATTATCTTCCGCTTTAATATCTATTTTCCAACCCGTAAGTTTAGCAGCCAATCTTGCATTCTGACCCTCTCTGCCAATTGCAAGCGAAAGTTGGAAAGCAGGGACTACAACTGTACACATTTTTTCATCCTCATTAACTTCAATAGAAATAACTTTAGCCGGGCTAAGTGCCGCCTGAATAAATTCAGCAGGTTCTTCACTCCATTTGATAATATCAATCTTCTCACCGCCAAGGGCATCAACTACATTTTGTACTCGGCACCCTCTCTGTCCAACGCAAGAACCAACCGGATCAATGTTAGGATTTTCAGCATATACTGCAATTTTGGTTCTTGAACCGGGTTCACGAGAAATTGCCTTTATCTGAACAATTCCTTCTCCGATTTCGGGAACTTCGTTTTCAAAAAGTTTACCAACGATACCTGCGTTACTTCTTGAAACAATAACTTCCGGTCCGTAATTGGTTTTGTTAACCTTTGCAACATAAAGCTTAATTTTGTCACCTGCTTCGATTTTTTCGCCTTCAATCTGCTCACTGGGAGGAATAATTGCTTCAAAATTTCCAACATCAACTATAATATTTTTCTTATCAATTCTTTTTACTATACCGGTTGTTACAGTATTTTCTTTCTTTCTGAATTCTGTATAAAGCTTTCCGCTTTCAGCCTCACGCAATTTCTGAAGCATAACCTGTTTTGCTGTTTGAGCAGCAATTCTCGAAAAAGGTGTTTGATCAATTTCTTCAACAACAACGTCACCGATTTCATAAGCTTCATTTATTTCTTTTGCTTCATCCAAATCGTACTCACCGTCTTGCCCCAATCCATTTTCAACAACCTTGCAATGCTTATAAAGAGTAACATCTCCGTTTTCTCTGTTAAGCTCTACAACCAAATCAGCGCCTTTGATTCCCTTAATACTTCTTTTGTACGCAATTGCTAATGCGTTTTCAATCGCCTGAAACATGAATTCTCTGTCAATCCCTTTTTCTTTTTCCAGTATTGCAATAGCGTTAAGTAATTCTTTATTATCCACTTTTGTTTCCTCCTTTAAAACTCAATGGTTAGTTTAACTGCCGAAATTTTTTCATTTGGTATTATAATTAAATCACCATTTTCAAGCTCAATTTCAGTTGAACTGCTGTCTCTTTTTCCTAAAATTCCAATAATACTTTTCTGCCCCTCGTAGGAACCATAAAAACTAACGTTAACCTTTTCACCGGTAAATCTGTCAAAATCACGTTGTCTTTTCAGTTTTCTTTCAAGTCCCGGTGAAGAAACCTCCAAATAATACCCCTGTTCAATAGGATCTTCCTCATCCAACACGTCGCTCAAAGGTCGGGATACTGCTTCGCAATCATCAATTGACACAGGCTGATCTTCCCTGTCAATATATACTCTTAAATAGTAATCCGAGCCTTCTTTTTTAAATTCAACGTCATAAATCAAAATTCCTAAAGGTTCTGCAATTTCAGCAGCAAGTTTTTCAACGATTTCTTCAACTTTATTTGCCATAGTACCTCCTAAAAATTCAATCCGAGTTATACAACGCAAGAGAGTGAGCCATCCGCTCACTCTCTTGCCGAAATCTTATGTTGTTGTAATTATAACACACTTTAGAACAAAAATCAATAGTTTAGAGAGATATTTTTATAGTTTTTAATCAAATTCTTCTGCTTTAACCACTTCAAGCTTCGTAACAGATACTTCATATGCCGTTTTATCCAGGAATTCATCATCAGCAATTTTTTTCTTGTAATCTCTGCTCTGTATTCGTCCCCACATTTTAATATTAGTTCCAACTTGAAGATTGCCTGTAAATTTAGCATTCCTTCCCCAGGTAATGCAAGGAATATAGTCTGATTTTCCATACTGCCTGTTGACAGCAACAAGAACATCGCAAATTTCTCTTCCGAACGGTGTTATGCGATATACCGGAGGTTTGCAAATATATCCATTAAGGTAAATTGAATTTGGTGAATCGAATTCCTCAGACATATCGTAAATATTTTTAACAAAAACTGTAAGTATCAGCTTATTTCCTTCACTTGAGTAATTGTTATAGGACCTGAATTGACCCTCTACTTGAATTTTTCTTCCTAAATATAAATCAAAATCACTTAACATTCGCTCCGATATTGTAAGTATTATGTGATCGTAATTTTCACTAAGCCGCGGAACTTTTAAACACAACTTACAAAAACCTTCACCATATATTTCATGACTATATTCCGGAACACTGTCAACCATCCCTTCAAGTCTAACCTCATTATTGACAAGTAATTTTTCCATAAATACCCTCCTGTGACGCAAGTTTATATAAATCACGTCATAATCGTTATATGTTATATTTATGCAAAAATTAACAATGATATACTAAAAAAATGTAATTTGTGCAGATTCCTGCATTCCTTCAAGGCATCCTTCCTGTCGTAAAACTTCAATAGCGGTTTTATTTACTCCGCTTCTCATTCTAAGATCTTCTATAGATGTAAACTCACCCTCAGCACGTGCTTCAGCGATTGATTTAGCAGCATTTTCCCCCAATCCCGGCATTGCGGAAAGCGGCGGAATTATTCTGTTCTGATCATCAAGAGTAAATTTAACGGCATCTGATTTATAAAGGTCAATTTTTGTAAACTCAAAGCCTCTTGTATACATTTCGTTACATACTTCGAGAATAGTAAGTACCGAAGAATCTTTGACAGAAAGTTTTTCACTGCTGTTTCGTAATCTTTTGATTTCTTCGCGAGTTCTTTGAATTCCTTTAGTCATAATGCTTGCATCAAACAAATCAGCACGAACTGAGAAATATGTCATATAAAAAGCAAGAGGTTCGTGCACTTTAAACCACGCTATTCTGAATGCCATCATTACATATGCAGCAGCGTGAGCTTTGGGAAACATATACTTTATCTTCAGGCAGGAATCAATATACCAATCGGGTACGTTACTTTCCTTCATTTTAGGAATATATTCCT
Source organism: uncultured Eubacteriales bacterium (assembly GCA_964492155.1). GTDB lineage: Bacteria > Bacillota > Clostridia > RGIG6154 > RGIG6154 > RGIG2094. The sequence continues at coordinate 12,655 of CAZBJD010000010.1, read as the reverse complement.
GATGTTGTGCAAATTTACCCTTTCTCGTAAACTCCATAATTTCAAAAGCATCTTGTGCCTGCATACCCATATACATCAAATTAACCATTATATCATCACGCGTACAAATAACTTCTTTAAGCGTTGCAACACCTTCTCGCACCAAGTCCTGAGCGTTATTAAGCCACACATCTGTACCATGCGACAATCCTGAAATTCTGATTAATTCTCCGAAAGTCGTAGGCAATGTATCTAAAAGCATTTGCTTGGTAAATCCGGTACCAAACTCAGGTAATCCGTTGGTTCCGATAACCTCACAAAATTCTTCGTCATAATATTCCTCTTTGTATTTGAGCATCTTATTGCTGGAAAACAGACTCATAACGTCTTTGTCGTCCAATGGAATTTTCTGGACATCAATTCCCGTTAAATCACCAAGCATACGAAGCACCGTAGGATCATCATGACCAAGTATATCAAATTTAAGCAAAGTACCTTTCATTTTGCTGTAATCAAAATGAGTTGTGATAATATCAACATCGGTTTTGTCGGCAGGTCTATGAATTGGGCAAAAATCATATATATCCATATCATCGGGTACTACAACCATACCTCCCGGATGCTGACCTGTTGTTTTTCGCACCCCGGCACAACCAATTGTTAATCTGTTTTTCTCGGCGTTTGTAGCAACAATGTTGCGTTCCGACAAATAATTCATAACATAACCATAAGCGGTTTTGTCTGCAAGTGTAGAAATAGTACCTGCTTTAAACACATGGTCACTGCCAAAGAAATTTTCGAGGAACTTGTGAGCCTTTGCCTGATATTCACCGGAAAAATTAAGATCGATATCAGGGTCTTTTTCACCATGAAAGCCTAAAAAGGTTTCAAAAGGAATATCAAAACCATCTTTATGCATTTTCGTGCCGCACTCCGGACAATCTTTATCAGGCATATCAACACCGCAGGCATAGGAACCATCCTGAATAAACTCATTATGTTTACAATTCGGACATACATAATGAGGGCACAGAGAATTAACCTCGGTTATTTTCATTAAAAATGCAATAAACGAAGAACCTACCGAACCACGCGAGCCTACCAGATAACCGTCTTCCAATGACTTCCAAACAAGCTTTTGGGCAATGACGTACATAACCGAAAAACCGTTATTAATAATAGAATTCAGTTCTTTTTCCATTCTGTCTAAAACAAATTGCGGAATATTTTCACCATAAATTTCGCGAGCTGTAGCGTAAGAAATATTTCTTACATCTTCTTCGGCTCCTTCAATTTTAGGTGCATATGTTTTCTTTGGAATAGGTTGTAAATCCGGCTCAATCATATCAGCAATCAAATTCGTATTCTTAACAACCGCATTATAGGCAGTTTCTTCATCCAAATATTCAAACTCTTTCAGCATATCAGTAGTATTCCTGAAATAAAGCGGCGCCTGATTATCTGCATCTTTATACTTTTGACCCGCCTGAATTATCGCTCTAAATATTTTATCATCCGGATCTAAGAAATGTGCATCACATGTAGCTACATATGGTTTGTTAAGTTCTTTTGCAAGCTCAACAATTGTTTTATTAAAATCTTGGAGTTGCTGCACATTGCTCACTGTGCCGTTGTCAAGCATAAATCTGTTATTACCGATAGGTTGAATTTCAAGATAATCATAATATTCTGCCATTTTCAGCAATTCATCATGACTTTTACCTTCAACAACTGCAGTAAAAAGTTCGCCTGCTTCGCATGCCGAACCTACAATCAGCCCCTCTCGATACTCCGATAAGATTCTTCTCGGCACTCTGGGTCTCTTATAGAAATAATTAAGGTGTGATTCCGAAATAATTTTATAGAGATTTTTCATACCATTTTGATTCTGAACCAAAAGTATAATATGATATGTATTGGCTTTTGTATAGTCAGAATGAACAAACTGAGAATTAATCTGCTGAATGTCTGTTACTCCCATTTTTGCAAGTACATCTCTTGATTTTGAAAAAATCATACCGCAGGTTCTTGCATCATCAAATGCTCTGTGATGACTGCCCATATTTATATTTAAATGCTTGGCAATCACATCAAGCTTAAATTTTTTTACATCGGGGAAAATATTTTTACAAAGTTCTAAGGTATCAATAGAAGTATTTGAAAAATTCAACCCCAGTTTCTCGCAATTATATCTGATAAATCCGCAATCAAAATCAGCATTATGGGCTATTATCGGAAGGTCACCGGCAAATTCTAAGAAACCGGGTAAAACAGTTTCAATAGACGGCTTTCCTGAAAGCATATCATTGGTAATACCTGTTAAATCAGTTGTAAAACTACTGATAGGAAACCCGGGATCAATTAATTCACTATACGTATCTACAACCTGTCCCTTCTCTATTTTGACAGCACCAATTTCTATAATTGAACAAGTAAGCGGACTGAGTCCCGTTGTTTCTATATCCAAAGCTATAAAACAATCATCTAAACTGCCGTTTTTGTATCCTTTTACAATCTTAGTTTCATCATCAATGAGGTAACATTCAACGCCATAAATAATTTTAATCCCATTTTTCTTTCCTGCATCCAAAGCATCAGGATATGCCTGCACTACACCATGATCAGTGATAGCAATAGCCTTATGTCCCCATTGTGCGGCACGCTTAACAGCTGCTTCAACGTCGACAACACTGTCCATAGCACTCATTTTTGTATGCAAATGAAGTTCCACTCTTTTTTCTTCAGCATCATCAATCATAGGCGGTTCATCAACTAAAGTGACAGCATCGGCAAAGATGCCTACTTCGTTATCATACTTATCGTATGAAGCCTCACCCATTACTCTTAAATATTTACCTGCTTTAATTTGCCCACATACTTTTTCAGCAACAGGCTTTGTCATAATAAGTTTACAGGTGATTGACGACGACTTGTCAGTAACATCAAATTTAAACAGAATTCTTCCTCGTTTAGTTTCACGCTCATCAGTGGATATTACACATCCCTCTATTATAACCTTACCGTAATACTGATCAATGTTAGAAATTTTTTCAATCTCTGTTTCATCAGTCAATGGTTTTCCCAATAATACAGGGTTAATTTTTTTCTTTTCTTCAACAATATTATAAGTTGCCTCAACTTTATCTACAGGATAAATATTTAAAATTGCATTTGTTAACTCAGATTTTTCATCATCAGTAAGTTCATTAGGAACAGAAAAAGTCACCTGCATCGAATTTGAAACAGGTTTCAACTTTATATTCGTAACCTTTGTGGTAAGCATAACAGGTGTTACCACCACATCATTAAACAATTCTAAAAAGTTCATCTTATGCTTTGATAATCTCCTTCATAAGTTCATCAATCAAATTTTCAAACGGAATTTTTCTTATAATTTCACCTTTTTTAAACAAAATGCACTCGTTAAGTCCTCCGGCAACTCCCAAATCGGCTTCTCTTGCCTCACCAGGTCCATTAACAACGCACCCCATTACCGCAACAGTGATATTTTTGTTTATATTTTTTGTCAATTCTTCAACTTTATTTACAGTTTCAATCAAATTATAATTACACCTTCCGCACGTGGGGCAAGAAACTATGTTAATGCCGCTGTTGAGTTTGCCGCATGACTTTAAAATCTCTTTTGCAGCATATATTTCTTTGACCGGTTCAGCGGTAAGCGAAACACGCATTGTATCACCAATACCGTCCAAAATAAGACTGCCTAAGCCGACAGAAGATTTAACAAGTCCTGAATATTCGCTTCCTGCCTCGGTAACACCAATATGTAATGGATAAGAAACTGCTTCGGAAATCATTCGGTACGCTTTAACCGTTGTGACAACATTAGACGCCTTCAAAGAAAGAACAATATTAGAAAAGTCACATTCTTCCAGAAGCTTTACTTCTTTTAAAGCACTCTCAACCATTGCATTTTCGTTTGGTGTTCCGTATTTAGCAAGAATTTCTTTATCAACAGAGCCCGAGTTAACGCCAATTCTAATGGGAATATTTCGGCAATTTGCTTTTTCAGCAAGGATTTTAACGCGTTCTCTGTCACCAATATTACCTGGATTAATTCGGATTTTATCAATTCCTCGTTCAATGCATTCTAATGCAATTTTATAATCAAAATGAATATCTGCAACCAAAGGAATATTGATTTTTTCTTTGATTTTATCAACATACTTAGCATCATCAATTGTAGGCACAGTTATTCTGACAATATCACATCCGGCTTCTTCCAGACTTTTAATTTGATTTAAAGTTGTTTCCAAATCAGATGGTTTGGTAGTTGTCATAGATTGTATTGCAATATCATTCCCATTACCGATTTTAACTTTTCCTATTTGTACTTCTCTTGTATTCGCCATAATTACATCCCCATTTAACTTCCAAATAATCTGAACACATCGTTGAATGTTACAAACAACATAAGTGCCAGTAAGGCACAAAAGCCCAGTGTGTGTACCAACGCCTCATATTTTTGAGGTACCGGTTTTTTTAAAACTAACTCTATAAACACAAAAAGTATTCTTCCGCCATCCAATGCAGGAAGCGGAATTAAGTTAAATAATCCTAAATTAACCGAAATCAGTGCCAGAAGATAAATAACATTCCTAAATCCAACTTGTGCCGCTTTGCCAATCTCGTTAACAATTCCTATCGGTCCGGATGTTTCCTTTACCGATATGGCACCTGTAAACATATCACCAAATGTCAAAATAACCATTTTTGAAATAAATATTTCAAAATGAAATGAATACTTCAATGTTTCCCAAAAATTGTTATCAATTAATTGCGGAGAATATCCAATGTAATATGTCCCATTATCCAACCATGGCGTTATGGTAAGGACAAATTTTTCTGTACCCCTCTTTACTGTAACATCAACATCTTTTGAACCATTACGATACAAGAAAAAAGATATGTCGGAATCTATATTAACATCGGTAGAGTTAAGTTTTAATATTTCATCTCCTGCTTTAAGTCCCTGATAATATGCAGGTGCGTCTTCAAGAACTTTACCAACAACAGGTTTCGACACATATTCGTTCGGTGCAAATAAAATAACTAGTGCTACAAATCCCAAAACAAAATTCATAATAGCACCGGCGGCCAAAATACTTATCCGCTGCAACGGTTTTTTTTCTGAAAAAGAAACAGGTGAAACGACACTTTCATCCTCACCTGTTAGCTTACAATATCCGCCAATAGGTATAAGTCTAAGCGAATATAGAGTTTCTTTGCCTTGATACGAAAACAATTTAGGTCCCATACCAATTGCAAATTCCGTAACCTCAACCTTATTTAATTTAGCAGCAATCAAATGTCCTGCTTCGTGAACTCCGATTAATAGTCCAAAAACAATTATTGCCACAACAGCTGTTAACAAAAAATCACCTTCCAATTAATTGTTGTATTGTATCTCTTGCATTTTTATCAGCCAACAAAACATCATTCAAATCATAGTCAAAAGTATTTTTATGCAGTTTCATAGCATCAGCAATCAAATTTCCTATATCTAAAAAGCCAATTTCACCAGTCAAAAATAACGAAACCGCAGCCTCATTTGCACCATTCAAAAACGCAGGAGCTGTCCCACCGGAATTCAAAGATTCAATAGCAAGACTAAGACACTTAAATGTATTATAATCAGGTTTATCAAAAGTTAACGAGCCGAATTCAGTAAAATCAACGGGCTGTGAATTATAGATCTCACGCTCAGGATAATTCAAAGCGACACTAATCGGCGTTCTCATATCAGGTTTACCCATTTGTGCAAGCACACTGCCGTCGGTAAATTCAACCATTGAATGTATGACGCTCTGTCTGTGCACAATAATATCAATATTCTCAGGTGCTACATCAAAGAGCCATTTTGCTTCAATGAATTCAAGTCCCTTGTTCATAAGGGTAGCACTATCAATGGTAATTTTGCTTCCCATACTCCAATTAGGATGATTTAAAGCATCTTGCACAGTTACATTTTTAAGTTCATCAATTTTTTTCCCAAAGAAAGGACCACCCGACGCGGTCAAAATAATCCTTCTCACATACTTTTGTTTTTCACCATTCAAGCATTGAAAAATTGCACTATGTTCACTATCAACCGGCAACAGTTTAACGCCTTTCTTTTTTGCTTTTTCGGTTACAAGTTTTCCCGCAGTGACCAAAGTTTCCTTGTTTGCAAGAGCTATATCTATTCCATTGTCAATCGCATCAAGAGTCGGCAACAGACCGGCAATACCCACAATTGCTGACAATACAACATCAGCACCGGTATCTGCCGAAACTTCCCGCACGCCTTCCTCTCCGCACAAAATTTTAGTAGCACAATCACTTACAGATGATTTTAATTCAGCATAAAGTGATGTATCATAAACCGCCGCTTTAAGCGGTTTGTATTTTCTTATTTGTTCACTTAACAGTTTTATATTTTTATTTGCAGCAAGACCGCAAACACAAAAATCGTCGTATTGTCTGTCAATAACATCAAGCGTCTGCGTTCCGATAGATCCCGTTGAGCCGAGAATAGAAACTTTTTTCATATTAACTCCATATTATTTTGCCACAAAAACAGGCAAAAATGTAACGTAATAGCACACAAGAGGTGCCATAAGAATAACACTGTCAATTCTGTCCATAACACCGCCATGTCCGGGTAAAATATGTCCATAATCTTTCACGTTGTACTCACGTTTAACAATAGAAGCAGTCAAATCACCTAATTGAGAAATCAAACCGCTTAATGCTCCGAGTATAGCCAACGCAAAATAATTAACATCCACATTTGCAACCTTTCCGACAACATATCCAAACAATATCATCAATAAAATTGTTCCTATTTCGCCGCCAACTGCACCTTCGATTGTCTTTTTGGGACTGATTTTTTCACAGAGTTTGTGCTTGCCAAAAAGAACACCGACAAAGTACGCGCACGTGTCCGTTGCAAATGCACCAATAAATATCAGGAAAATATACAAGTATCCTAAGTCCATGTTTCTGACAACAATTATGTGGAGCATTGAAGCAGTTATGTATAGCATGGCAAATATAGCTACAGAAACGTCACTAAATCCGATTTTTTCATATTGAAACAACATAATTGCAAATAACATCAGCAAGTATACCATTGCGGTTACAGCAATGTATTTAGCACCGCTTATGCACAAAACAACAATAAACAAGGCAGAGAAAATCAGATTACACCAAACAAGTGCATTCTTTTTATCAATTCCAATAACGTTAGATATTTCGCATTGTGCAATCAAAATAAGCATACCAACAAAGGTACTTACAATAGCTTCATTTGAAAACAGGATAGCAATCATAACAATGGCTATCACAGCTCCGGTAATAACTCTTTGTAACATGCTACTCCTCCACTTTGTTATCATTTTCCAAAAGTCCGCCGTATTTACGTTTTCGATTTTGAAAATCACATATTGCCTGCTCTAAATCTTCTTCCATAAATTCCGGCCACAACTTATCGGTAAACCAAAATTCTGAGTAAGATGACTGCCATATAAGAAAATTACTGAGCCTAAGTTCACCTGCTGTACGTATAATCAGGTCAGGATCAGGAATATCATATGTATACAAATATTCCGAAAATTTTTCTTCAGTAATATCTTCAGCTGAAAGCACCCCGTTTTTAACATCGTCAGCAATGTGCTTGGCAGCAGTTACAATTTCATTCCTGCCGCCATATCCCAATGCAATATTTACACTAAGCCCTTTTTTGTTTTGGGTCATTTTTTCAACATAATTTATTGCTGCTTTTATAGCAGGATCAAAATCGGAAATATCTCCAATAACACGAATTCTGATTTCAGTACCACCGATATAACTTTCCCAATTTTTCAGGTAATTTGCAAGTAAAGACATTAGACCCATAACCTCAGTTTTGGGTCTTTTCCAGTTTTCTGTTGAAAATGCATAAACCGTAAGATTTTTAATACCGATATGTTCACAGTATTCAGCAATTTTCACAAGTCTTTCTGCACCGGCCTTGTGACCGTTTGTCCTAGAAAGTCCCTGCATCGTAGCGTATCTTCCATTACCATCCATTATAATGCCGATACTCTTAGGAACACGTTTCAAATCAAATTTATACTTCAAGAATTTCAGCTTCCTTTTTCTTTACAATTTCATCAATTTCTTTAATTGCATTATCGGTCATTTCCTGAATGTCTTTTTCTGTACCCTTAAGATCATCTTCAGTAATCTCACCTGCTTTTTGCTGTTTCTTGAACATTTCAAGAGCATCACGTCTGATAGAACGGATTGCAACTTTTGAATCCTCGCCTATTTTTTTTACATTTTTAACAAGATCTTTTCTTCTTTCCTCGGTAAGCGGCGGGAATGTAAGTCTGATAACCTTACCATCATTGTTTGGGTTAATGCCCAAATCAGATGCACTGATTGCTTTTTCAATTTCTTTTAAAATTGTAGCATCCCACGGCTGAATAACAATAGTTCTTGCCTCGGGTACAGAAACAGTACCAACTTGAGGGATTGGAGTTGCAGCCCCGTAATAATCAACAGTTATCTTATCAAGAACCGCCGGATTGGCACGGCCTGCTCTGATTGAAGCAAGTTCGCTTGCTAAAACGTTAATGCTTTTATCCATTTTTGATTTAACTTCTGTGTATTGAGGTTTCATATATATTCTCCTTTATTATTCTTTATTATTAACAATTGTTCCTATCTTTTCGCCCTTGACAGCCTTGATAATGTTTTCAGGCTGGTCAAGACCAAATACCAAAATCGGAATGTCATTATCCATACAAAGCGATGTTGCGGTTGAATCCATAACTCCGAGTCGGCTATTTAAAACGTTTATGTAACTCAACTGATCAAACCTGACAGCGTTAGGATTAATATTAGGATCACTGTCATATACTGCGTCTACTTTCTTTGCGAGCAATATAATATCTGCATTAATTTCAGCAGCTCGAAGTGCTGCCGCAGTATCTGTTGAAAAAAACGGGCAACCTGAACCGCAAGCAAAAATAACAACACGGCATTTTTCAAGATGCTTTACAGCTTTACCTCTGATATAAGGTTCGGCAATCTGACGCATCTCAATAGCTGTCTGTACCCGTGTAGGAACTCCCTTATGTTCAAGAGAATCAGCCAAAGCCAAAGCGTTTATAACCGTAGCCAGCATTCCCATATGGTCAGCACGAGTTCTTTCCATACCTTCACCATCTCTGCCACGCCAGAAATTCCCACCGCCGACAACGATAGCAACCTCTACACCCATATTAACACACTCTTTGATTTTATCACAAATATCACTGATAGTTTTGTGATCTAATCCAAACTTATTTTCTCCGGCTAAAGCTTCGCCACTTACTTTCAGCAAAACTCTCCTATACTTTGCCTCACTCACAGTTCATCCCTCCATTATTTTTCCTAAGATTTTCAAGAATTTCATATATCTGTTCAACACTTTCGGAACAATTAACATCATTCTTTGCCTTTGCAGCACCGTAAAGTCCTTTGATATACCAAGAAATATGTTTTCTTGCTTCTCTAATGCCAATATATTCGCCTTTGTGGCGAACAATGCTTTCCATATGACACAGTGCTGTATCAATAATTTTATCAACACCCGGACGCTCACCCGAAAAAATAAACGGGTTGCCGAGAGCACCTCTTGCAATCATTACCGCATTACACCCTGTATAATCCAACATTCTTTCGATATCTTCAAATTCAAAAACATCACCATTTCCAATAACAGGAACAGAAACATTATTTTTAACATCTCTGATAATATCCCAGTCTGCTTTACCGGTGTAATATTGCTCACGTGTTCTTCCGTGAACAGTAATTGCTTTAGCCCCGTTTTCTTCCAAAACACCTGCCATCTCCACAGCATTTACACTCGAATCGTCCCAACCCTTACGAATTTTTACAGTAACAGGAATATCAACTGCTTCAGACACTGCTCTGACAATTTCACCCGCTAGCCCGGGAGTTTTCATAAGAGCAGATCCATCACCGTTTCCGGCTACCTTGGGTACCGGGCACCCCATATTTATGTCAATAATCCTGCACACTTTCATATCAGATATTTTTTTTGCTGCAAGTGCCATAATTTCGGGGTCGGAGCCAAAAATCTGAACCGCATAAGGGGACTCATTCTCCTGCGGAAATATTAACTGTTCTGTCTTTTTGTCGTTATAATATAACGCTTTGGCAGAAACCATTTCAGAATACGTAAAGCCGCAGCCAAACTTTCGGCAAATACTTCTGAAAGATGCATCAGTAACCCCCGCCATCGGTCCTAAGACCGCAGATGTGGGGATTACTACGTCATCAATTTTAAACATTATTTACCAACTGATGCTAAATAATTGTTGATTTTTTCAATCAAAGCATCTGCATCTACGCCATGTACTGCACAAGCCTCCGCAATGCTTTCTCCGCTTGCAGAAGGGCAACCAAGGCAGTGCATTCCGATTTCAAAGAAAAATGGTGCAGTACCCTGATCAATTTTAAGGACATCCATAATAATAGTTTCTTTTGTTACAGCCATAATAATATCTCCTTTTAATAAAATTTTATATTACTTTATAACTTCAACTGAAAGAACAACTTTTTCGCCGTTAATGTTCCATTCCTTCTGATGCTGACAAATACCTTCAGATACATTATCAGCCAAAGTATCCAACATTATTTCTTCTTTGTTTCTTTCGATAATTTCAGCAATTTTGCTATTGCCTGAATAAGCAATCTTTATATGATCCTGTACCATAAAATCGCTGTCTTTTCTCATAGTCTGAATTTTACTGATAATTTCTCTGATGAAACCTTCTTCAATCAGTTCATCATTAAGATTTGTATCAAGAACTACGGTTACATCTTTTTCAGATTGGGAAACCATTCCCTCTTTCTGGGTAATTTCAATAAGCAGGTCATCCTTTGACAATTGAACAGAAGTTCCGTCAATTTCAAAATCAAATGTCTTTCCTGCATCCAAATCTGCCATTGCAGAAGAAGTGTCACATTCAGCAAGGAACTGTCCGATTTTACCAAGGATTTTACCGTAGCGGGGACCAAGTGTTCTTAGCTGAGGCTTAAATTTATATCCAACGAAACCGGAAACATCATCTGTAAATTCCAATTCTTTAACGTTAAGTTCTTCTAAAACGATGCTATAATATTCATCAGCAATTTCATTATCAGCCTTAGCATAAATACATGAAAGCGGCTGACGGTTTTTAACATTTGCAGTATTTCTTGCAGCACGGCCGGCTACTACAATGTTTAAAACTGTATTCATATTATTTTCAAGAGCTTCATCAATCCATTCGTCATTTGCAACCGGAAAATCACAGAAATGTATACTTTCAGGTGCAGTCTTATCATTAGTTCTGACAAGATTCTGATAAATTTCTTCGGTCATAAATGGCACATACGGAGCTGCAAGTTTAGACAATTCATAAAGCACTGTGTATAAAGTCATAAATGCGTTTATCTTATCCTGCGGCATATCTTTCTGCCAGAAACGTTCACGACATCTTCTTACATACCAGTTTGAAAGTTCATCAACAAATTCCTGAATAGCTCTTGCAGATTCAGTAATACGGTAATTTTCGAGATCGAAATCCGTCTGCTTAATAAGCGAGTTGAGCCTTGACAAAATCCACTTATCCATTACAGGAAGTTTATCATACTCTAACTTGTACTGCGTCGGATCAAAATTGTCAATATCTGCATAAAGAATATAAAAAGCATAGGTATTCCATAATGTACCCATAAATTTACGCTGACATTCATTAACAGCCTCATCATAAAATCTGTTAGGAAGCCACGGAGAACTTGATGTGTAGAAATACCATCTTACAGCATCAGCACCCTGATTATTGAGCACATCCCACGGGTCAACCACGTTACCCTTATGTTTACTCATTTTCTGACCGTCTTTATCTTGAACATGTCCTAAAACAATTACATTTTTGTACGGTGCTTTATCAAAAATAAGTGTTGAAATAGCCATAAGTGTATAGAACCAACCACGTGTTTGGTCAATTGCTTCACTGATAAAATCTGCCGGGAAATTTTCTTCAAAAATTTCTTTATTTTCAAAAGGATAATGCCATTGAGCAAAGGGCATTGAACCTGAATCAAACCAGCAATCAATAACCTCCGGAACGCGATGCATTTTCTTACCGCATTCAGGACAATTAACTTCCACAGCATCAATATAAGGTCTGTGAAGTTCAATATCATCTGGGCAGTTATCACTCATAGACTTAAGTTCTTCAATACTTCCAATCATATGACGATGTCCGCATGAACATTCCCATATTGGAAGAGGTGTTCCCCAATATCTTTCACGCGAAAGACCCCAATCAATAACTCCATCCAAAAAGTTTCCGAATCTGCCATCTTTAATATTCTCCGGCATCCAGTTAACAGTCGCATTATTTTTAAGCAATTGTTCACGTACTTTAGTCATTGAAATAAACCAAGTAGCTCTTGCATAATATATAAGCGGTGTATCACATCTCCAGCAGAAAGGATATGAGTGAGTAAACTTCTGCGGTTTAAAGAGGAGTCCTCTCTCTTTTAAATCTTCTAAAACAACAGGGTCAGCATCTTTTATAAAGAGTCCCTCGAATTTATCAGTTCCCTCAATAAATTTGCCTTCCGTATT
>CAZBJD010000009.1:0-33419 GCA_964492155.1 uncultured Eubacteriales bacterium | reverse complement strand
ACTTCGTAAACAGCACCTGCATCGTAAGCACCTGTTGGGATTACATATACATAATAATCATCTTCAATCCACGAATCAATAATTCTCGGTAAAACACCTAAATTATTTGTACTACCGCTTATTGTTTTTTCTCCATGAGGAGTAAAAATTTCAATATAACTTATTGTGCCTTCAGCTAATGTTTCATAAGTACCTCCACCTGCACCGCAAACATAAGTGCAAAGGTCACCAATATAGGCATTGCCAAAATATGTATACTCACAAAGATACTTTCCGCCTTTTACCTCTATAGGTACAATAGGAATAATAATTCTGTCTGAATCCACTTCAACCAATTCCACATTATCAATAGTAACAGTATGGGTTTCTTCATCATACGTACCACATACTTCTCCATTATGAGTTGGCACACCGTTTGGAATTAAATCATACTTAACAGGCAAATCGTCAACATTTTCAACACTTCCGCAGAATCTGTAAGCAGAAACAATATCAGACTTGTTTGCTTTTTTGTCAAGCTCTGTGTTGATTTGCTTGATTTCTTCTCTTGCCTCACTGTCAATATGGTTTCCGCCCAAAGCATCCCAGCCATCGCCATTCCAGGCGTAGTTTACATCTCCATCAATTACATTATACACATCACCTATGGTTAAGCCATCTATTGGCAAATCGTTGTAACTGTTTACACTGCCCCTAAACTTATATATATTTGAAATATCTGACTTGTCAGCCTTAACGTCAAGGGCTTTCTGTGTCGCATCAGAAATAGGTTTATCTTTGTCCGAAGTGTTATCAACATTTTCAAGACCTGCAGATTTTTTAATTGCCTCTGTAATCTTTTTTAAATCTGCTCTTTTTAAAGTTTCAACCTCGCCTTTTTGTTCATCGGTTTCAAGTTGCGTAATCAAAAAAGATACATCATCTTTAATATCTTCAGCCAATGGCATATCTGTTATTTTTTCAAGTGCCATTTACATCATTCCTCACTTTCACCAATAATTGACTTGTATTCATCCTCCGTGAGCTTGCCCGCTGCATAGAGAGCTTCTATACGCTCAATCCCCCACAACCGAGGATAATACTCTTTAGCCATTTCAAATACAGTCTTTTTATCTGCCATATTACAACTCCACCCCCGTCATAACTGCGATATAGTCAATATCTGCCCTTAATTGCTCTGTTTCACTTACGGGTGTTTCAGGTTCTTCTATAACAGGGATTTCCCTTGCGGTAAAAGAAACAACCTCTGTATTATCATCATTTAATACAATGTCGCAAAAGCCTTGTGTAGCCATAATAACTTGAACCATATCATCAGGCACAATGGCATATCCTTCATCATAAGGGTTTTCTGACCAACCGCTATTTGTTTGTATACTGTGTACTTCGTATTCACCAAATGTCGCAATCGAAATTACGCACAGTGGATTTTGTCTTGTTTGTTCTATCATTTCAAATCCCCCTTATAAAACTTGAACAGTATAAGTATATCCTGACATATTTAAGCCACTATGAGTTGTGTTTAAAGTCAATGTGCCATTCTCAAATTTTGTACCATTTGACGACTCCACACAAGATATACCTCCGTAGACCATTTCAAGACAAATTGCCCCTGTATCGGTAACAAAAGCTATATACCTATAGGTAGTATTATGATTTATTACATCAGGTGATATAACCATAGCCACTTTACCTATACCGCCAAGAGAAATTGTTTGATAGCTACTTAGTCCGTTGTATGTCTGTGTCGGTTTATTATGTTCACCGAAAATTTGAGATGCACTTGAGTCAAACGAGGAATAAATGTTCAACCTGGGTTTGCTATTTTCACACAGTAATTCCATTCTTGCATCAAGGTCACCCTCAGTATAATGTTCTAATGTAGTGCTCCCGTTAGCAGCTACGCCAAGCGTCAAATAATGCTTTTTGTCATTGATTTTTCTGCCTTTTTTTATTGCATAATAACTGTCAAAGTTTTCCATATTAAGGAAACCTGTCAAAGTGCCGCCCTTATTTGTAAAAAGCTCAGTGTCCCAACTGTGCCATCCCTGCCCATAGGTTTTTGCTCTTACATAAAACTTTGTGTCGGCCGGCACCATATAAATCTGCATAACCGTGTAAGCATCCCAAGGAATAACCATCAAAAGATCCCCTTCTGTTGCCGCAACAGGTGTGTTTGCAGCATTATTTGATACTCTGTAAAAACCAGTATTCAATACATCATCAAGGTCATAACTATTGCCATTTTTTGCTTCAGGTGTTATATGCCATGAAGGTATTGCGCCAATATCTACAGCAGTTGGTTTGTTAATGGGAGAGTAGACTTCTCCCGAGCTATATCCTTTATTCGGCAAGTTTTGTGCATACATAATTTTTCCATCTTTTGTAAGAAGCAATCTGATATAATAATTGTTTGCTCTGTCGATATCGTTAATAATATGCATATCTCCATCCAATTGTGATATTGCACATTCATAATCTGTGTCGTCAATATCAAACTTAAGAGAGCCTGTCATAACATCGCTGCCATCAGTCCCCAATGCCCCAATGTTCTTTCTTGCCCCTTTCGCGCTATCAGCACCTGTTCCGCCACGCTTTATACTCAGAGTACCGGAGTTAATATCTGCCGCAGAATGTTCGTGTGTGTCTTTGGCTGCATTAATATCCTCAGCCGTTAATTTGTGAACGTTTCCCGTTGCTTTTATATGCGAAAGCATACTTTTAACTGCCGCAGCAATTTTACCAAAAGCAAGACTTAATTTCTCCCCACTTGCAAGCTCTGCCGCTTCACTTGGCACAGTATATGTAGGTGCTTGGTCATTTGTAGATACATTGGGTACTTCACCTAACCCAACAGTCTCTGCATCAATTCCATGAGGATTTTCAGCGGTTAAATGGTCTTCAAATTCAGTTTTCGAAACATAAACCATAGATTCAGAAAGTAGTGCTGTAACATTCTGAGCGTCTCCTATAGCAATCACAAAAGCTACTGTCTGTTCTATCGTTCTATCGGTTGAATTTGCTTTAAGTATACCCGCATCGTTTGCATCGTTGCAGTAGCCGAATAACACTTCGTCTTCATCTTCAATCTTACAAAATACACCAAGTTCACGCCAACGGAAATCTGTAGTAATACTGGTACCGTCAAACATTCCCGAAACAATTACATATCCCGCCTGCGAATTATCAAATTCATTGATACCAAACTCCACAATAGGATTAACTAAATCATTTAGCTTTTCAACACCTTCCTCTGTTGTTTCTCCGTTTCCTATTTTAAACTTAGTAAAAACAATTTTTTCTCCACTGATTGCTCTTATCAACAAAGCCTTTCCTTCTTCTGTCAATACAGGAGCAACCGCTACCATATTTCCCATATTCATACCTCCTTAAACTAAAAGAATTGCCCCGTTTTCGTCAGTTAAAACATTACCCATTTCATCACCAAGCCAAGTTACCGCATCAGTATCAAACATCGGTAAAGTGATTGTTGTTTTCTTTGCTTCTCGCAAAGCCATTCCGGTGTACACTCCTGTTTTTTTGCTTGTTTTAACCTTTATACCGTCCAACACTGACCTTTTGTTTTTGTATAGTATTGCTTTGGCAACAGCTTTTTCTAATTTATCTGAATCAGTAAAAACGTCACCGGTGTCAATATCTATCTTATAATAAAAAGGTTCCCCACCATATTCAAACCATTCTTTCACCTCAGCACTTTGATATAAGGATGAAAGTGATAATTCTACAGTGGCAGGCAATCCTAATTTCCTTCGGACTTTCCAGCAATTTTTAAAGATTTCCCTTTTTTCCTCCAAAGAAAACTCTTTATCATACCAATCCACTTTAAAGTCATACGCAAGAATATCAAGCAAAGGTTCTTCAAGTTCGTCTATTCTTGAATATATAGCAAGAATTTTATTATCCTCATACATTTTAATAAGTTCCTGCGCCACAACAGACGCAAGATAAACTTTATGAGAATCATCCGCCATAGGAAAACTGTCTAAAAGATTTTCTGCTGTTAAAAATCTATTCATCCTCATAGCCTCCATTCGTTATATTAATCGTATTCACTTTTGCAACTTGAGGAATATCGTCATTGTCCGAACGAAGTTTGATATACACAGGTGATTTAATATCTTTTCTTTTTATACCGGCTTGCATTAAAAGAGAACTGAGTTTGTCAGGGTTAATATCCCTGCCAAGTTTAGCGCATTGCCATGCTACATACTCATTAACCGCATTTGCAACAGCCGCTTCAATGTCAGAAATAGAAAGTTGTGTGTCTTTCGACACATAGTATGTAAAATTAATATTATAGTCTACTGTCTCTGGGTCATCAACCACAACGCAATCAGTAAGTGGTCTCACATCTTTGGAATTACAAGCATTATAAATAGCAGTTTTAACTGTATCGCCTGCAATACTGCCGTCATTCATAAGTGCATAAATATAAACATATCCCGCTCTGAGTTGTTTTACATTTACTCCGATTGAAGATAACGATATAGTCGCTTCACTTCCCGTAAGTATGATTTTCACAAGTCCATTTGTGTAATCAGCCGTGTAATCAGTTTCACTTTCCAAAAGAACAGAAAAATCATCTGAATAAACCATTAGCGTATCAATTTTTATCTGGTCGCCACCCAAAAATGCAATCTTTTTGCCATCAGCATCAGAATATAGAGGTAAAACCTCGTTCCTATCCAAAGTCGGGCAAACAACTTTAATATCATTTATTTCAGATGATACCGATTTTGCCCAGTATATATAAGAACCTTCTGCGCCTGCAGTACTGTATGAATCTGCAACTTCACGTATACTTTCAAAGTATTCTTCATCGCTTTGTTGTTCCGCTCCGCCATCGCTGACAGTTATATTGGAGCAAGAAGAAAAATACAACACATTGTCCACATCAATAAGTGTGTTGATTTGACCTTCTGCGTAACCATTTCCAATTATTCCCGCACTTTCACATTGCAGCATAACATCTGCATAAGTTTCCCCCATTGGAATCAACACATCCTCAGTAGTTGACCATACAAGCTTTTTGCTCTTGTCCGAAACCCTTGTGCCTGCAGGAATTGCAATTGAAGTTTCCTGTGCCGCCGAAATATTAAAACGCTGTGTGCATTTAGCTGCCTGTTTCGATTTTCTTGGCAGATTAAATATCCACATTCCAAGCGCATCAAGATATGTACCTTCAGCACGGCTCGGGATATTCTGATTGCCTGTATAATTCTGGTCTACTCTCGCTTTAATTATCACATCTGCAATCCAAGCAATAAAAAGCCTGTCCGGGTCAGAAGGGCCTAAAGTATGCTTTGTAATCTTTTCATACGCAGCAATAAGCTCCGCTTCAATTTTAGTGCCGTCTGTTTCTACAAATTTGTATTCTGTATTTCTACTCATCTATTTCCACCTCCAGAATTGCTATCATCCTTCCGGGCATACTTTCATTGTATTCAAATGATAAACCAACAAACTCTGCACGGGGTTCATATTTGGTCATTGCTTCACGCACCTCGGGCACCATCAGTGCCTGAGCCACCGAAACAGGTTTATCAACAAAGTTTTGGCTCAATCCGAAATCCCGATACATCGGAACAGAGCCTTTTCTTGTAGTTAAAAGGAGTAAAAGATTTTGCAATACAGACTTAACTTTATCATTCTCACAAAGTGTAAATGATAACGTATCATCACTCCTTACCGTATAACGCACAATATCACTCCTTTGTATATTCTGTAAGCGTAACATCGACAATTGCAGAAGTAATGTTTCCTCTGCCGTCGGTATGCTCTATTTTAACTTTGTGACTTTTAATAAGCCACCTGTATTTTCCCCATGCCTTTGAACCGATTGTCAGCGGAAGCGTTGTACCGCTTCGTTCGTAGTTGAAAATCTTAGCTATATCAACCATTGGGTCTACACCAAGATATTTAGACAATTTGATACTAAAAGTAAATCCGTCAGGATTAACTCCCGTAAATTCAGTCAATGAATTATCAAGATGTCTTGTATGTGTCTGTATATTTGCAGACCCACTCCAATTTATATTTTGAAGAGTTTTAACTACAGAATTTGAAACTTCAAAAACAATATCACCAAGACTTCCTATAATCATTTAAAGCGCCCCCAATACATATCCATCTCCGTTAAATCCGGACATATATCCGCAAAGAACAACATCGCCAACGTCAGGCAGCCATGGTTTAACCTCTACTTCATGAGAATGCGATGCAAAAGCATCGTATCCCGAGCCTCCCGACGATATACCTGTTCTTTTTTGCGGAATAAAGGGCGGATTTTTCAAAACTTTCATCCATCCTGACATTATTTTGGTATCTTCATAGTAAACTCTTACTTCACGATTGATTGCATTAACATCGTGTACCGTTCCAATTCTAAAAACGTCATCCATAAAAAACCTCCATTTTATAATAACAATTCATTTACCCTGGCTTGTACTGCTGAATAATCATACCCCGCCTCCGTGAGCCTGTTTTTTCTTTCCTGACCGCTTCCCCATTCACCTCTTATAACTGCACGGGCAAGCTCATCAATCGTTTTTTGTGTAACAGGAGAATTTTCTGTTTTCTCTTTGGAAAGCTTTAAAGTTTGCCTTAGAGAAATATCTGTGGTATATCCCGATCTGTCAACACTGTGTTTTGCCTGTTTGATTATATATCTTCCATCCCAGGCACCCCATCCTTCAAGAATTACAACACATCCTGCCAAAAGCTCAGGATTTCCTGGGAATGTAAAGGATGCCGAAAACTCATATTTGTTATATAACCTAAGGCTTTTTTCTGCTAGCATTTCAGCTTCAGCAATACTTGATACCTTTTGTTTTATTTCAAGGCACTGATTATCTTGATTATTTTCGTCATAATCGTCAATATATGCCACCGCTTCAATCAGATTTCCGTTTGAATCAACATAGCTTACTCTGCAGCTTGTATAAATATCGTTTTTCCCTGTTGCCAATTTATACTTTGTGTACCCACCGTCTTTGCCTTTCTTAATTGTAAATACCGGGTCTCTGCTTTCGTACGCCGCCTGATCAAATATAACGATAATATTGTTTGTAATTTTAAGAGAACACCCTGCATCCTGGCATAACTTCTTTAAAAACAAAATATCGCTTATTCTGTACTGTTCAACTCTGGAATAGTTTGTATCTGTATCTGACAAAAACATACACGTCATTCCGTTTTTTTCAGCTATTTCATTAGCTATTCCTGAAAGTGTATAATTTTCCCATGACTTTGATTTTTTTGTCTGCCTGATCGTACTTCCGTACGGCAAGGATGTCCCTTTGATGGCAATAACAGCAGGGGGGCCTGATAAAGAAACATTATCAAGCTCAAACTGACCGCATTCCAGTTTTTCATCAACACCATCGCTTTTCCAGTTTTGTCTTATAATGTTTGCCTGAATTTTAAGTCCTTTTCCCGCCTCATCACTAAAACTCGTGTCAGTCCTATGTAAATCAGCACCAATCTTTTGAACTTGGTTTTCAGAAAACCACCCTAAATACCCTACATGAATTGGATATGGCACACCGCTTTTTTTATTAAGTTGTGTTATTGTACCCTTATAGTTATTTACATTGTCTCCAGGCTTACCTGTTCCGTAACTGGAGTTTTGCGGTATTCCGGAAACAACAACTTCTTCACCTATGGTCCAAACGGATGAAGAATTATCTGCCGATACAACAGTTTCCGCCACCTTTGTAAGATATACGGGTTTTAAATGTTTCTCCTGCACATATCCGGTTTTATCCGCTTGTTTAACACTTGCCCAACCTTCACCGATTGAAGTTACGTCAATAACGCTGCCATAAGCTAATGTTCCGATTGACTTGCTTGTACTCTTTTTGCTGCTGTGAATCACTGCGCCGCTTTGTACGATTACTCTGTATTTCTTTACTATTTCATCAGAAGTACCTTCTGCCGCAGTTTCAATTACAGAATTAAGCCATTGCTCAAGCCATATATCTTCACGGTCATGCAGCTTTATCTGTAAATCATCAGTTTCATCTTCCTCATTATCGGTGTATGTAAGCGACATAAAATATTTTTGCAGGGATGAAGTAATATCCACCCCTGCAAAAAACACCTCAAACGAAGTACGTCTGGCCAAATTTTTATCACTCATTCACTCACCCGCTTCCACGGTGGCAAATTACTGCCCGTCACCCTCGTTTCCACATCAGGAATATCAAGCGTAATACCTGATGAAAAAACGTATACATTACGATATTTTGAATTTGCATTCATAAGTGCATCGGTATATTTAACATCACCAAACACCTTATATGAAATTCCGTCCCACATATCCCCTTGTATTGTTGTATATGTGCTTGCCACTACGCATACGCTCCTCTCTTGGCATCTATGCCTATTTCCTCCAATGTGTCCAAAACTTTATCGACAATTATATCCGCATACTCGTGAATTTTATCACCAAGGCTGTCCGCAGCACCACCTTCAACATTAAATTGCGGAGCAATCGTAATTTGATAGCTGCTGATGCTGCTTCCCATAACCGCATCAACAGGCTGAGCATGCATAATTGCATTAGCCCTCCTCATATGAGAAAATAACTGATTTGTTTCTGCATTGTTGTATACCCGCTCACCGCCCGAAAACTCAACAATTTCAGGTCCGTTTTCACCTACCAGATGCCAACCCGGTGTAGCATTCATAGTACCTGTGGCATAACCATCAAATCCTAATGCCGATTTTATCGTGTCAGATATTGCTTTAAATACAGCTGTAACTGTAATCTTTTTACCATCCAAAGCCGTAAGTTCGTCTTTTGCATTCTTAATATTCTTCTCGAAATTATCCGTATTAGCATCTAAGTATGCTTCTGCTTCGGTATCGCTGAATACCTTAAGCTCACCGGTTACAACATCTATTTCGCCCATAGCTTTTTTCCCGTCTGCAGAAAGGGTAGCAACTCCCGTTGCATTATCATACTTTAAAACTTTGTATGTAATATCATTAATCTTTACGGTTGCCGCATCAGCGTTTGCATCTGCAGTTATTTCCACAGATTTTCCGTCAAGCTCTGAAACGCCTTCTTCTACCTGCTGCAAAATATCTACAGTACCGTCAGCATTAAAAACAATTCTTTGTTCTTCAGGTAAAAGATTTGCAGCATGAGCAGCCTCGGTAAGCTGATTTGCATACCTTTCCATTTCACTTGCTGAAAGCTCCGCAGCAATTCCCTGTGCTCCAATATTTTCCGCCACATCAGCAAATGCTTGAATATTGTCAGTAGGAATATCTGCAATATCCATCTCAATAATAGCCCTGGCTGAACTTTTATATTCTGTCGCAGACTCTTTGTATTCCAAAAGTTCACGCTCGTACTCATTGATTTTTCTCTGATTGGTTTTAATTTTTTCCTGCAATCCATCCCATGAACCTAAAGAACCTAAACTATCAGCATAATAATCAGAATTAATGCCTTCTGCTCTGAGTTCTTCGTGTAAAGCATCCTGAGCATCAGCATACATCTCATCCTGCTTTGCAAAATCAGCATTTTTATATTCTTCGCTGTTTCGTGTTTTTACCCACATTGCAGAGTGCTTAGAAATAATAGCCTGTTCGGTAGCAAGTTGCTTATTTTCATCAACTAAAGCATCATGCTCTGCCTGAGTGTCTTGAACCTTGTCTTTGCTTTCATCATACCTTTCTTTAGCATCATAAAGTGCAATCTGTGCTTTAAGCCTTGCAGTTTCTCTAAGCTCTGCATTTCTTTCCTCTAAAGACTCAATTTCTTCTTCGGAAACTTTGCCGTCACTATCCATATAAATGCCATAGTTGTCAATCAGCCATTGCTCATTTTCTTTAAGTCTTTCTTTTGCCTTGTTAACCTCATCCACAGGTGCAGTTCCTGAAGAAATGATATCATTTAACTCTTTCCATTCGTTGGTATGTTTTTCAAGCTCGTCTGAACTGCTCATAGCCTGCTTATATTCTTCAGCAGCAGCAGTAACTTCATCACCATACTTTCGTGCAGCTTCTTCAGCATCGTTATAAGCATCAACAACTCCTACAACACCTGCAGCAAGTGCCGCAACCGCACCAATACCAAGCATCACAGGCGCACCTGCAGAAAAAAGCTTTGCTAAGTTTAATGCTTTTACTACTTTAGCAACAGTTGCATACCCGGTAAGTCCCGCTGTTGCCAATCCCACAACACCTGTAAAAGCAGTCACAGACTTCACCAACGCAGGATTATCCTCAATAAATTCGGATGTACCTTTCAATACATCTGTTGTTATATCATACAATCCCTGCAATTCAGGAGTAAGCCCGTCACCTATAGATATCTTCACATTATTGTATGCGTTTTGCATCATGTCAAGCTTGCTCTGGGTTGTTGCATACCTTTTTTCTGCCTCTATTGTAAGTGCAGTATTTTGTTCCCACGCAGTATTTGCAGTTTTAACAGCACCGCCTAATGTTTCAGCAGCAAGTCCTAAGCTTTTTAACATATTAGACTGACGTACACCGGACAGTCCAAGCTCGTCAAGTACCAAAACAGCACTTTCACCCTTCTCGTCTAACTTACCCAGACCTGTTATAAAGGATTGCAGAGCCTCAATCGGGCTTGTCTTCCATTTATTAGAAAATTCTTTTGCAGACATTCCTGCAACTTTTGCAAATTTAGAAAGCATCTTGCTTTTTGTAGCAACCGCTTCTTCAATAGCAGAAAGCGTTTGTGTCATAGCAGTTCCGCCTGCTTCTGCTTCAATACCAACAGAAGACATTGCAGCAGAAAGTGCCATTATATCTGCTTCTGAAAATCCAGCTAATGTGCCTGCACTGGCAAGTCGTGTTGACATCGCAACAATATCTGCTTCAGTGGTCGCAAAATTGTTTCCCAAATCAACAACAACAGAGCCAAGACGTGAATAGTTATCCGCCGCAGTTCCCGTAATATTTGCAAATTTTGCAAGAGACGTTGCCGCGTCATCTGCAGAAAGGTTTGTAGATTCACCAAGGTCAATCATAACCCTTGTAAAATCCAACACATCTTCTGTGGCAATACCAAGTTGACCCGCTGCTTCAGCAACACCCGCAATTTCTGTAGTAGTTGCAGGAATTTCTGTCGCCATATTCTTTATTCCGCTGGAAATTGCCTGAAGCTCCGCTTCGGTGCCGTCAACAGTTTTAAATACACCTGTTACCGCACTTTCATACTCCATCGAAGCCTCAATACATTCGGCATAAGCCTCAGCAACCTCTTTAAGCAGTTTTGCAACTCCTGCAGTTGTTATAGCCTGCCCTACAACTGAAAATGCCTGTGAAGCAGAATTGCCGTAGTTTACCTGTTTTTCCTTCAGGTCATCCATCTTTCCGGCAAGCCTGTCACTTTCTCCTACAAGATTGCCTGTATTAACACCGGCTTTTTCAAGTGCCTTACTTACTTCTTCTAATTTGCTTTCCTGTTCTTTAAGCTTGGCAGATGTTTGGCTCAGATGGTACTCTTCAGTAGCCAGCTTGTTTGCAAGTGCTGATGACTTATTACCGGTTTGGTCTATCTCTTTTTGTATATTGTCATGCCTTGTTTGATACAGCGCAAGCTTTGCACGAGTATTTTCTATAGCCTTTTCTTGCTTTTGAAAGGATTGTATGTCAGCCTGTATTTTATAAAGTTGTTGTATTTCCTTTTGTGTTTTTGAAAGTTCTTGCTGTGCCTTTGAAAAGGTCGTGTTATAGCTCGAGCCAAGCGATGCACCAACCTTAAAGGCTACTTCATATTCTTTTCTGCCGGACATATCTAACCCACTTTCTTAGGGTAGCCGGCTACTTCTTTTTTTGCTCCTCCACAATTACATTGCTAATCTCAATCCACTCCATCAATTCATAAAGCGGTAATGATATCCAATACGTAACAGGAGTGTTGTTTATTTTAGCCATTATAAGGCTTTGTCGGCGAAGCCACCTACCGCCGTCACCTACTATAACCCCGCATTGAGCAAAAAAGAACGTGCTTTGCCGCGAATTTTATTATAATCCTTCATCGGAGCTGCCAAGAGCACATCATATCCAATTTTTTGGATGCAAGCACGTGAAGCCATGCGAACAAGAAAATCACCTGAAAATTCAGGAGCAATTAAAGCCTTGCCAAGTGCAGCAATTTCCGCTTCTATTGCTAAACTGTCTGCCCCTGTAAGCTTGCCCCAGTCAAATGTAAGTTCACTGTATTCTTCACCTTCATAATTAAAAGGCTTTGAAAACTTGTGAACATATGTATGTACACTGTTTTTTGCTTCCTCCGATGCCGCCGCAAATTCTTTAGCATCTACCCTTGTAATATTTTTTTCTGTTGAATTACTCATAAAAACTACTCCTTTTCTTTAATTCAAAATATAAGGGGATGCAAAACAATTGAGTGTTTTAACATCCCCTTAAAAATAATTATTTACTTACCAAGTGCTGTCCTAACATCTGCAAGATAATCTGTGCCGTTAATAACACAAATATAGTTAATGGGGTCAATTTCAAGCACTTTTTTCCCATCAATATATGTAGCCCAGTAATGAACTGCATACTCACCTGAACCGTCAGACTGTGATGCAGGTGCAACAGAGCCTGCCTTTGTTGATTTCGGAATAACAACCATAACGTGCTTTACTTTGTTTACTTCAAGTGTCGCATTGGTCGTGTCTTCCTCCTGTTGTGCCACTCTTAAATCAATATAATGGCGACGCGGTTCTGCCAGTTTAACCTGCTGTGCTGTAAAAGTACGGAAGTTGAGCGTAAGATTCATCGCTTCAAAATGACCTAAAATTACCGCTTCAACATTACCTGCTATACCTGCACCTGAAATGCTCTGAGTAAGAGAAGTCAAATCAGGCAGAGTTGCCTTTGCTAAACCCAAATATTCTTTTTTGTCTTCATAGATGGCAAAGTTAATAATACTCTGGTCCATAAATCATACCTCCTTATCCTAATACACTCTTGATGTAAGTAACATCATATTCTGTCAAGAAATCAATTTCCTGTGCAGGCGGTGGCGGTGCAAGGTATGTACGGATTGCCACTTTACCTGACATTCTGTCTGTAGTCGGATTATCGCTTTCTTTCATTTCAAAGCGTCCGCCGTATACATAGCCTTTTCCCACAAGTCCGTTCATCCATATATTTGCACTGTCTAAAACTTCTTCTGCAAAACGTGGATTTGTTGGGTCGTCAACATTCTTCCAGAACGTTTTAACTAAAGTGTTTCCAACCCATGTAAACATACGGCTAATCGGAATAAAATAATCCTTAATATCAGTATTTGACGGATAACAAGCAGTATTGTTACCCCATGCAGTCCAACCGCTAAACGCATTGATTGCAGTAACAACACCGTTATCATTTAAATAATTAGCCTGAATAAGTGTAAGGTCAACCTCAGTTCCGTCAGCAAGAACAAGGCCATCACACTTCAGATTTTTGTTTGAAGGCGATTCGTACGGACAACCTTCATTTTCAGTATCAACACTTGCTGTAAGACCTGCAAGCTGTGTTGACAAGTGGAATGTTTTTTCACCCAATTTAACCATCGGCCAGCAGGCAATTTGGTTTTTATCCGTAATATTAGATTTGTTTTTGAACTCTGTAACATCGCTGTACTTTGTCGCACCATCTGGGGTAGAATCAATATCTACAAGTGCCTTTGCTTCTAAAATTCCGCTTATATTGGCAGCCTTGGTTGCCATAACTGCAGCAACAGTTTTGTTCATTGAATATTTTGGAGCCACAAGCAAATCGGGAGATAACCCCAGCTTTGTAAGGCAAAGCTCAACCGCTTCAAACCCTGTTGCAACTTCGGTTGCAGTAACTTTATCTGTATTAACCTTTGAATAAGTTACATTAATATTTTTGGCATCATAGGCATTACCACCCTCTAACAATTCAATCACAAGATTTTCACCGTCATAATATGTAGCATAATCAGTGCCAAGCACCAATGCAGCTGTTGATTTTACAACTAATTTACTGTCGTTGATTGCTTCCAAAGGAAGTTTTACCTTATAATCTGTTACATCAAAATCAGAAGCGTCAACCGCTTCAATGTTTGCAGACTTTGCAGTATCTAAAACATTTAAGAATATAACAGGCTGACAGCCAAATAATTTAAAGTGCGAATACATAAATTCGCAAATAGTGTATTTGTCCCAGTTATCTGAATAACCCAAAGCGTCAACCGCTTCGTCATAGCTTGTGCATAAAACAGGCACTCCTGCTTTTGCGGGACTTGCAGCAGACCATGCAGGAGCTACACCTACAACAAAAGGTACTCCTGACTCTGCTACAACAGGTGTTGTAACACTGGTTGGCTGCTGTTTTGCATTTACACCGTGATTTACCATTTTTATTTACCTCCTTATTTTCTGCCCGAAAGCAATTTGTTATAATTTACATATAAAATGTTTCCGGGAGTTTTTACTTTAATACGGTCTTTTGATAATGTTTTATCTGTTACCACAAGCGATTCAATAAGCGGATATTTTTCTGTTGCATACTTAAGTTCTTTTAAAACCTTTTCTTTTGTTCCACGATATACAGTTCCGCACTGAATTACACCTGTAATAGTAGGACCTAAATAAACACAAAAGCCGTCACTTTTAACGACTTTTTCTGTAGCAGAAGTTTTTTTAGCATTTTCTGCTGTACTCTTTTTTTCACTCATAACATAACCTCTCTTTCCACAGCCGGCAATTTCCATGTAGAAATCATTTCCCCTGCATAATACGGTGCCGTATCATCAGGATAAATCATCGTTTCAAGACCTGCATCTAAATCAAGTTCAAATTGATTTCCTATTACAACGGTTTTTAAAAGGCTGATTCTAAGGCGCTCCATAAGATTTAAAAGCATTAAAGCTCCCTCTTGTTCATCTTCATTGTAAACACAAAAAACACTTCTCACAACTGTTCCCGACTTTGCTTTATCGCCGTGCCTCTGTTGGTCTTTTCCCGTTACAATTTGATGAATAATATAAGGTGCTTTCTTTTGTGCAGCACTGCTGTCAGGAAGCCGCATTTTATAGTTATCTGCCGCTCTGTGCTGCTGCTTTGTATCATGCTCCTGCATTCTCACAGGCATTATTAAATCTTTTGTTGCTTCCTTGGAAAAATTTACAAGTCTTTCAAGTAAAATACTTTTTGTCATAATCAAACACCCCAGCCATTAAGAATACGTGTAATTTCGTGGTCCATGCGTTCCTCAAACTTACTGTCTGCATCTTCAGCAAGTTTATCGACAACCTCTTGATTTCCCAACATCTGAGGAACAGAAAGACCCATCAATTCTCTGATTTCATCACCATCGGAATATGACATTCTTCCTGTTCGCTCAAAAATGCCTGTATGCCCCGATTTCATTTGAGCAACAAATGCGTTTTCAAAACGTGTTGGTGATGTTCCGTTTAAAATATGCCCTGATGCAGCAACACTTGGATGCACATAACGCCACTGTCCTGAAATCATAGCCCTGACCTTTTTGCTTTTATCAGGTGTTGGCTCTTTGGGTTCAGCGCCATTGTACCTATAGAGCGGTATCTTCATTCCCGCAAAATATATTACCGCTGACACGCCATTTTGATATGAATATTTGACTTCTACATTTTCATTCGCACGAACTGCACTTTTGGTTATATCGTATCGTTCTCTGATACGCTTAGTGCTTTGTGTTCTCAAAAACGATGTTGTTCTTGTTGTGGCACTTTTTAAGGCTTTATCAATCCCCTTCGGTATTCCTGCCAAAAGTTTTTCAGCGCGTTCTACACTTTTACCGCCAATTTGTTCAATGCGAATTAAACTCACTCGTCAATACCCTCCAATTCTACGCAAAGCATACCCATTTCACAAACAGAAGAAGCGACGAAGAAATGTCTGAAAAATCCTCCGCCGCCTTCTTTGTTATTAATTTTTATTTTCTGCCCCTGTTCAGGCTGCCTGCCATCAAGGTCAGATAATCTCACATACAATTCTGATGTAACACGAAAAAGGCCCTGTGTATGGTCACGGGAACGTTGACTTAGATTACGATCCTGCTCCTTAAGCCCCGATAATATGATTGAAATATCCTGATATGTTTCACCATCATAAACAACAGTTCGCTTTTCCCCGAACTCTTCAAGATTCAAAAAAACCTTCTCGTTATCACGGATTATCATATCTTTAAATCCACTCATACTATAGGATCCTCCATACCAAGCTTTGGCATACCTTCACCATCATTCTGGAAAGATGATTCCTCAAATGCTTTGGTAATGGCATCAACAAAGTCCTGTTTAACCTTCATTTTAGATGTGTCAAGGCCCATATTTTCTGCCATTTCCTTAAGCTGCTTATTTGTCATAGCATTAAGGTCAGCTTCCCCCTTTAAAGTATCCGCCTTATTTTCAGTATCACCGCTATCGTTTTTCAGCTCATTATTATCAGTTACAATTTCAGCAACTCTCATTTTCACCAGTCGGCTTGCTTCTTCATCAGAAACCAAAAAAGGTTCGCTGTTTTTGCCTTTAAGCTCAACACAACTTCCGTTATTATATCCGTATGTACCGGCAATAATTTTAACTTTAACCATTAAAATCTACTCCTTTCTCTTTATCATCAACCAACCACATTTTCCGCAACAATGTACGGGCAGTAATTCTTCGGAGCCGCAAGCGGTCTTGCTGCCAAACGGAATTTACGTGTGTCTTTATCCTGGTTAACAATAAGCTTAGGGATACGCATACCTGTATTTGTAGAAAATTCTGATGAACCGTGGTCAATCTGTGTAATTTCTGCATACATCATATGTCCGCATCCGGGAGCAGTTACCATTGCAGTAGTTGAGCCGAAATACTTCTGATCCTTACCACTTTCATCTTCATATGTCTCATCGGCACTGATAAGGTTTAATTTAAAGCCGCCAAAGTTTAATGTTCCCATATATACAACGCCATCATACTTTGAAAGCTCCTGTTCAATCTGACCGATAATAATACCGCTGTTTTTATCAAGTAATTTCTGTACTTTTTCAAGATTTAATACTACATCTGCAACATCGCTGCCAAGTACAAGGTCAGCCGCTTTAAGACCGCGTCTTGAAAGCAGACGGCACATTGCTTTAACATCTCCAAAGAAATTGCCGTTTTCGGAATTCCACGGATTTGCAACAATATACTTGTGTTCTGATGCATCACCATCATAAAAATGGATATATTTTTCATTTCCCACAGTATCTGCGTCAATATATTCCTGAATTGTGCAGGCATTGTTAAGCATAACCTGTGCCGCCATCCATTCTTCACGGCGTGCAATTCTTTCATCGAGTTCTTTCATATCCGAGATGATAATTCTTGCAGCTCTTTCAGCCTTGTCTGAATTAGTAAGTAATGCTTCACCGAAACCGCGCTTTTTAAGGTCGTCAAGTGTAAGCGGTCTTGAAGGCGCAATCATCGGCGGTTCATATTCATGAAGAACAGAACCTCTGCGTTCCACAGGAATATCGCCTACACGGTCAGCAATAAAGCTTGCCATTTTTCTGTCACCTTTTTTATATTCTGTCAGCACTTTATCAGCAGCAAAGATATCCATCTCCTCTGTAGGGAAATATCTGTCTCTGAAAAATGATGCCTTTGGCACTATTTCTTCTGCCAACGCAACAAGAATATAAGAATTAAAAATATCAATTGTACCCATTTATAATTCCTCCCTTATTTTTCTGCGGCTTTTAAAACAATGCTGTACTTTCTAAATTCATCCAAATCTTTTTCAGTCATTGTATAGCCGTCTTTTACTGTAATTTTGTTTGTATTAAAGCATCCTGCAGTGTATACAACTACCGTTACATCTTCATCTGATTTAACAGTAATATCGTCACAAAGAATGCAATCGGCAACTAAGGTTTCACCATCTGCCGCATCAGAACCAAGAACAACAAGCTTATTGTCCGTGCTGCTCTTTGCAAATGCTGTGCCTCTTTTATACACAGTTTCTTTGTCTGCCTTTCGGATTGTTCTTCCTCCAACTTGTACGTCAGGAGCAGTCCCGATTACTAAACCGTCATACTCCATTTCTCCTACTTTTCTTGAAAGCATTTCTGACATCTTTTAGTCCTCCTTCTTCCCGAGAGCTTTTGTAACAAACGCCTTAGCCTCTGCTAATTTCTGCTCTTCTGTTTTTTCATCTTCGGGCATAACCTCCGCACCTGGAGCTGCACCCACCTTTGAAGCATTAGAAGCTACTGCATCAGCTCTTGCATTTGCCATAAACTGCTGACCTTTTGCTGCAGACTTTTTTGCTTCATTAAGCGCCAGTTCCTGTGCAGAACATACATTCTCGCCGTATTTGGCTGCATTTACTGTCTCGTCATCATACAAAGGTGCAATTTCATCAATAGCCTTGATTCTGTCACGCTCTGCTTTGACTGCCGCTTCGGTTGCACTTGCATCGGGAACAACTGTTGATTTTGCTTCGTTCTCAATCTGTGCAACCAACTCCGGATGTTCTTGTCGGAGTTCTTCTACTGTTTTTGCCATTGGTATTCCTCCTTCTTCCTTGGCTGTCGGCATTGCCGACTTTTGTAATATATTTTCGTCAACCGGGTTTTTAGCCGCGGCTTTGACCGTTGGAATATTATCGGGAACAAACATTCCCGGTGCTAAACGCATTTGTCTGCCTTTTGCTATAATGCTTCTTCCGTCAGCACTTGCTGCGATTTCAATGGGCTCTGCATTTTCTAACAGTTCATTTGCAAAACCTTTTTCAACCGCTTCACTGCCTGTCATATACGTAGTATCACTCATCATATGCATAAGCACTGTGTCTGAAAGTCCGCTTTTTCTTTTATAAATTGAAACCTGAGCCTTATCATATGCATCATTTGAATCCGCCATATTTCTAAGCTCGTCTGCATTATATCCGCCAAATAAAAAACTCCAGCACTTGTGTATCATAATAAGGCTTGAAGGGTTTACCTTAACAGTATCGCAAGCACACATAATAAGCGACCCGCCCGACATTGCACATCCGTCAACAATACAAATAAGCTTTGTTCCCTTTAAGACAAGGTCTCTTAATCTGTTATGAATAAGAATTGATACCCCTGCATCACCACCGCAGCTGTTCATTCTGATAGTTATTTCACTGCAATTTGCAATCTGCTCCAAATCGTCTAAAAACTCTTTTAAGGTAATATACTGCCCATCAATCGGCTCTCCCCACCAGTTGGTAGGTTGTTGCTCTACAATATCGCCATACATTGTGACCTCAGCCTTGTTGTTTCCAACAGTCGCCATTGTGTAAAAATTCCGCTGTATGTTAACAGCCCCAAAAACTTTACTCATTTTTTCCATCTCCTTAATTTATTTCATTGCATAATAAAAGCCCGGTGCATCTTAAATGCATCGAGCTTTTATTTATTAAATTTTACTTCTTACAGACAACAGTGCCTGTTCTTACTTTGTCAGCAATTCAATCGCCTTTTCTAAAAACTGCGGATTACTCAAATTATTTTCTTTCTTGTAATCCTCAATCTCAGGGCAGACGTTGCCTCTTTTTTTGTTTTAATTCTCGTTGCTTAGGTGTTTTCGCACCCAGTCTGCAAAAGAACCATTTCCCATAGCTTTTTTTAGTTTATCGGCTTCACCATTATCTTTTCGTGCTTTAAAACTAAAAATTTGATAGGCTTTCCGTTCCCAAGCAGATTCTTTTTGGTAATCTCTCGACATAATCTCGCCTCCGTTATCTGACAAATGTCAATATAAGGCTTAAGATTGATAATGCTAATGCGATTACTGACAAAACAAAAGCTGTTTTTTTCATATTGACACGGCAAAGAAAATATAATATAATTATAATACCCCAAAGGGAGGGGGCTTATCGCCCCCTATCTAATAACCAATATATCAAATTGATTAGTACGGCTATTAGATTTATTATTGCAGTGATAAGGTTGGTGACGTCAACTTTATCACTTTTTTTCTTCTTTGCCATTCCCTCACCTCCTGAATATATTATACCATACGTTTAAACGTATGTCAAGAGTTTTTTGAAAAAAGTTTAAAAATTTTTAATTTTTTATTCAGTTTTTTCTTTTTCTTCAGCAGGCTTTATCATAATTTCCCTATTGCCACCCGCAGCACTCAAAAGTTCATTCTCAATCTTAAGTTGCTCAACATTTTCCATCCAGTCGCCACCGCCAAGTTCTATAGTCGCCTGTTCGTGAGTTTTAAGTCCTTTGTTGATAAGAAGAATTTGTGCTTCTGCTTCTTTTTTAGGGTCAAGCTGTCCCTGAACAGGTCCTATCCATCTTGCACCGCACCAAGCATTTCTTATAACAGGGTCTGTAAAAAAGCCCGGTGCTTTTATTCTGCCCAATGCTACCGCTTCAGATAAGAATAATTCATATACAGGTTGGCAAAAAGAATCAACAAGCCATTTTCTTCTCATTCTGAACGCTTCCCACGCTTCTAAAAGTGCACCTCTTGAAGCTGAATAGCTTGAATTGAATTCCTTTATCAGAACATCATACGGAATTTCAAGTGCTGCCCCCATAAGGCGACACAAAGCTTTTGTAAATGTCTCAAATCCCGCTGTTGGGATATTGGGATTTCCAAACTTAACCGATTCACCTTCTTCTAAATGCACAACCGTTCCGGGTCCCATTTCATACTCATTAGGACTATAAGACTCTTCACCTTCCACACTTCCTGAATTGCTGTCAGGAACACCTGAAATATCCCCGTCGCCAACTTCATTAAACGGAATAACAGAAGGATTTGTATTAGTTTCAACCCACGCTGAAAAGAATGATTGCACCAGTGCTGCCATTAGTTCACTTTCTGTATATCTTCGTTGTTGCAAAAGCGTTTCAATAACAGGGGCTAAATAAGGCACACCTCTGTATTGGTCAGGTCGTTCAGCATCCATAATATGTAAAATATTAGGCAGTCCTGTTTTTTCACCGTAAGCAGGTATCCTTGTCCATACCTTTTTCTCAACGGAATATTGATAAGGATGTGTATTGCAAATATAATATGCTACAACCATTCCGTTTTTATCAACCTCTACACCGTCGAAAATTTTATTACCCGCACCCGGCTTTCCGTCAGGCACTTTTCCCTCCGTTAAACCTGTCGCATATCCTCCACCTATAAAAGCACTTGGCGTGCTCACTCTGTCAGCCTCAATAATATGAAGCCTTAGCGAATACGGATTAAATGGTGTCGGCTCATATCTTTTTATAAGTGCAAACACATCACCCGACATAAGCCAAGACTTTACTGCAACCTGTTGCAATCCTTCAAAATTATTAAGTCCGAGTGCGTCGCAATTTTGCCTTTTTCCTGCCCACATTTTAAATTCTGCTTCTGTTTTTTTCTGCCATACCTTTACCGCTTCCGTGCTCATTCCTATTAACGTTCGGTCTATCAGACTTTTAAGAGTAAGCCCTGTTCCAACAACTTTTGTCCTGTTGGTGTTTATAGCAGATGTTGCAACAGGAGCTGCCATATAAAGCATTCTGCTGCGTTGTCTTAATATACTGTTGTTTTTGTCTATATCTTCTGATGGTGCACCGCTTCGGGCATTAAAACCCTGAAGTGCCCTTTTAGTAGTACTTGCACCCGCATCACTGTACCCCTTAACCTGCGGTCTTTTATTACGGTGCCTGTTCTTTTTACTCACCTTATATCTCCTCCATATAAGCAAAATCTATTAACGAACATCTGTGGCAGAGAAGGAGTAGAAAGCTCCGCCAAGATGTCCGTGGTAAAGCCCTATAAGAGCAAATACCCATATCACCAATCTCTTGGAATAATTCCAAAGGCTTTTCTTGGTTTTTTGTTTGATAATGATGAGGTAAGATTATCTACTTCTTTTTCAAGCTCACTTATCTCATTTTTTAGTGTATCCAAATCAAACCTTGTAAGTTCTCTGTTTCCTATTGTGTAGCTTTTAACTCTTCCGTCAACAAGTGCAATGTATGCCTCCCTTAAGGACTGTAAAGCTTTTTTTCTGAACTCAAGTCTTGCTTTTATTTCTGTCATATCTGCCATCAATATCACTCCTACCAACTATCATAAAATTTATTAAGTCCCGAGCTTCTTTTTTTGCTGCTCTGACTTTTTTGCACATTATTCACCGGAGGTGCAATCTGAGAAACCGCAGTTCCTCTTTTCTGCTTTAACCTTCTGTCAATAGCATCTAAATCCTTTGGCAGAACTTTAAACGCCGCCATAGCATAATTCCTGCAGTCAAGAGCCTCGTTTCTTTCGTGACCGGGTATTTTCATCCATGCCCACGGTTGCTTTTTGTCATTATTATACACAAGCCGTTCAGACATCAACCCGTTAAAAAATGCAGAGCCATAATCATCTCTTTTGGGAAAATGACAATATTTTGGTCCGGGTGTTTTAACCTTAATGTTATCCATAATTATTTGTTTGCCCGAATCTACCCCCAACTGATACTGCCAGCAAGTACCAAGATATCTTTCATTTACAACAATTTTTTGTTGTTTAGGTGGTGAAGTAAAAGGCTTGTCCTGTCCTGCCACACCTTTAATGCAAAATACCTTCTTTTGTATCCTTGCAGCACATCCAAGTCTCACGTCCTGTGTAAAGTGTCCACCTTCATCCATAAAAGTCATACTTATGCGAAGTCCTGTTCCATCCTCAAATCTGTAAATATGGTCAATAACATCATCAAGAATTTCCCACGTTGCCTTCTCATCAGGTCGCCCCATTATAATACCTTTTTTTATTCCCCATGTTTCACCGAAATGCCCGTGACCCACAATCTCATATTCAAATCGGTCATCCTGAGTATCAACTCCGCAAGTCAGAACAAGTACGCCTTCAGGCAGTTCTGCTTTATATTCTTCACGGCGCATCATCAAACTATCTTCATCTTCAAGGTCTCCCCTGTCTTCCCAAAGCTCACCAAAGCAGGTATTATAAACAACCTGCATTTTTCTTGTACTTCCCTGTGCATAAAGATATTTTAAAATCATTGATTCCCATGTCGCCCACTGGCTTACAAAAGCATTAAGCCAGAATGAACGGGTGCCGTGATTATATCCTTCCGGATTATCTGCCTCCCACCTTGCCGGTGCTTTTTTCATTTCTGCCTCAGATGAAATGCATCCGCATTCGGGACAAATATAAAATATATCAGATACTTTATATATCTTCTTACCCTTAACAGTTTCCGATTGTGCAGTATATCGTATATCCTGCCAACGTATTTCGTGATACTCCCCGCAATGCGGACACTTAGATTTCCAATGCTCCATGCTGCCTGTTGCATAAGAGGCTTCAATAGCACTCGCATTTTTTATGGTCGGAGTTGACACTTCAACTGCTTTCGCATTGTAAAATGTTGTCTGTCTTGCCATTGCAAGGTCCCACGGGTCACCTTCATTACCTGCTGATAATGCCCAACGGTCTCTTTCGTCACCAAAAACATACCTTATAGGTTTTGACGCCAAAGCGTGTGCCTCCGTTGAACCGCAAAGCGTAAGTATTCCGCCGGGATAAGTTTTTTGTAAAATTGTATTTCCGCTGTCACGGCTTTTGGGATTGCTTACCTTCTTTTTAAGTGTAGGGCAATCTCTAATCATAGGCGCAATACGAAGCTTTGAATATTCTTTTGCGTCTATTGTTGTAGGATGTATAAATAAAATGCTACCGGGGTCTTCATCAATAATGTACCCGATAGCATTATTCAAAAATTCTGATTTTCCGACCTGTGAAGCTGCAACCATTACTATTCGCCTTACCTTTGGGTCAGTAAATGAATTCATAACTTCCCTGAGATAAGGCGTTCTTTCTGTTCGCCATTGTCCGGGTTCTGCAGAGCTTTCAGTAGAAAGCCTTCGTTTAGCTTCAGCCCATTGCGTAACAGTAATATCGTTAGGCGGTACCATACCCTGCATTACCTTGGCAACAACTTTATTAAGATTTAAAAGTTCAGTATCACTTATCACACATTCTGTATCAAGCATTTCGGCAGCAAGTATAGCATCCTGCTTACTCATCTTCTTCGTCCCTTTCCACAGTGGACCAGGCAAGTCTTTCTCTTACCCTGTCTTCATACTTTTTAGGGTCATACCTGTATTCTGAAAGCTCATTCATCATCTTATAAATCTCATCACGAATTATTTTGGAAGCCTCGGCAGGAGTTTGAACAGCTGCCACATCCACAGACAATCTTCCGGGAAGTGAAACAAGCATCCCCCGCATTGCATAGATTAAATCTTCTGTTAATGCGGCAACATCTTCACTTCGATGCATTTTTCCTTTTATTTCTTCAAGTTCAAGCTCTGCCATTTCTGCTTTATGCTGTTTCAATTTTGCTTCCGCTTCGAGCTTATCTTTTTCAATATCGTCAGGAGCTTTATTCCTTAGAGCAGTAAAAGCTAAATACCTTTGTACCGATTCTGCCAAATTGAATTTTCCACGTTTAACAGTCACAAATGTCCCATCTTGTGTAAGCTGCTGCACCCTTCTTGCAGTTATGCCAAGAATTGCTGCAAGCTCTGTAGTTTTCACTTCAGTCTTATCGGTAATCTTATCCGCCATCATCTACTCCTTTCCTTGTTATTTCTTACGAAAATATACAAATTATTACGAATTTTTCGGGGTTTGTTTCGATATTTGTCCAAATATTTCGCTTTTTCGTGTTTTGTTACGTTTTTTCAAGAATTATTACACTTTGCGGCATTTTCATCCGCTTTTGTCATTACCTTTTTCATTACTTCTTCGTGTACCAGTTCTCGGTTGAGATATAACTGCTCCGGGGTAACGTTCACATAATCATCCAGGTCGGGAGGCTCTACAAAATCATACCCGTCAGGACTGTTCGGAATCAGAGTTCCGCTGCCGTTCTGCAGATTGTAATATACCACCTTGCCATCCATAAAATTTATACTGTCGTGAACGTCTGTTCCGACCTGATGGACCTTGCCGTCTCGGTTATCTCTAACCCATAAATTGATTAGCATTCTTCCTTTTCACCTCATCTTCATACGCTCGCCTTTGTGCGTCAGCCAAGCCATATAATCCGGCAGCTAAACATTTTGCGTGTACCGACATATTTGCCATTGCTCTCGCACATCCAGCAAGTGCAATTTCAACCATAAAAAGATATGTAGCGCCATTTCTAACACTTTGATACAATTGCTTGTATGTTGTCTGGTTTTCCTCTTTTGCTCTATCAAATATCTTTTGAGCCGATTTATTATAGTGATGTTCCTGAATGAATTTAATGCGATATTTCGCCTCTTTTTTCAAAAGCATTATATCTCCTTTCCTTTTACTGCAATCTCTCTTTCACCGATTGGCACTTCCAGAGTTACAGTTTCCTCATACTCCGAATTGCATTTATGCAGATTTACGGACAATTTGCTAACCTCAAACAAGCACCTTATTCTACCCTACTTTCCCACCAAACTTTTGTACCAAACTTTTCTACTCAAACCGTAAAAAATAATTCTATTCTACTCTACTTTCCCACTAAAAACGTAACAAAACAACCAAATTTAATTTTTCTTTCCTGCTAAAAACGTAACGAAATAACCAATTTTTTTCATACTAACTGCCCGCAACCCGGGGTCGGCGACCCCGCAAAGCATCGGGGGTAGCTCTCACAGTACCTTTTAGCATTTTATGCCATTAAATGACAAACAAAAAAGAGTCCTCTTCTTGAGAACTCTTTATATTTACAATTATCATACTAACATTATACCACAAGTAGGGTGAACAAAATGAACAACTTTAAATTTTTTAAAAAATTTTTCAACTTTTTTTAAAAAAGCCTTGACATATGTGTACACTTATGTTATAATATAATCACAGGGTAAGGGAAATACCCAAGTACATAAGAAAGGAGAGCAAGATGCTAGATGAAATAGTAAAAGCCCTTACGGCAGTTTGGTTAACAGTTCAAATCATCGACAAACTAAGAACTTTTCACAAACATAAGTAAGAGCTGGGCGGAGCAATCCGCCCCCCCTTTGGGGGTAATGTTATTTTATCACATCACAAAAATTTATGCAAGATATTTTAACTGTTTTTCTTATTCTAACCGTGATATTAAAAATAATTGATTTTGCTGCAATGTCATTTTTAGATTATATCATTGTTATATTGCTTATAGTGAACATTATTTTATCATTGGTTAAGCATTTCAAAAAAGGTAGGAGGTAAAAATATGGCAAGCAACACATCTTCTAAGGTCATTCAACGATACAAGAATAAAGTTTATAAACGCATTGTCGCTGACCTGCCTAAAGATTTAGTTGCAGAATGGGAAACAAAGCTTAAAGAAAATAATATTTCCAAGCAACAATTTATACGACAGGCTATACAAAACTATTTGGCAGAGGATTAATCCCTCTGCCTTTGCTTTTTCAAAAACCTATTATGTATCATTCTGACACTGCCTGCAGTGTTAGGTCCGCCTACACTTAACGCAATTTTTGCCCACGATAAACGGTCTATATATTTCCCTTTCATAATCTGACGAACTAAACTATCATCAATTCCGTTAATAAATTTCAGCATTTCATTTTGAAATGCGACATATTCGTACATCTTTTCTTGTATAAGTTTTTTTTGCTCAGCAATCTCTGTTCCATAACGTCCTGTTTTATCTGAAATATCTGTTATAAATGGCATCCCGTTAATACTTTGTGTGCTCTTAGTTGCCAACGTTTCAAGGTTTAAAAGCCTTTCCTTATCCTTCTTTATTTCACGTTCAAGATAAAAAATTTGTTCTAAATCCTTTTTGGTCAACTCCTACCCCTCCTCAAACAACGGACATTCTTTGACTATGTAACTGTCGGTATAATCGGTGGCGCTTACTTTAAGCTTCACCTTTTTAGCTCCCCACCCGTCAACCGGTGTTAAGCTCCTCGCCCATGGGCAACGGCCCTCTTTACCTGTTGCCCACTTGCAATTCCAACATAGCGTACCGCTTCTTAAAACCTGTTTTACAGTTCCTGCATCTCTGCATTTTTCCGAGCAATAACTTCTTTGCTTGTATAAAAGAGGTTTTCCGCATATCTTGCAATGCCTTTCATTTTTTAAATATTTTTTCGCTCTGCACTCATCGCAGTATTGCTGTAAACTGTTTGCAGCTTTAAATTCTTTTCCACACCCTCTGCACACCTTTTCTTTGTCTTTTTTGTGCTCTCTTGCATAATGCTCCGCACATCTTTTGGCAGCCGCCGCACTCCTGCACAAATTACTGCAGTACGCACTTCTGTAATTTACAGCTTTAAACTTTTTCCCACAGGCCTTGCAAACCTTATCATATATCGCCAAACTCGCCACCTCCGAGTGTCGCTTCGGTATTTTTCTTTTCAACAACCGCCGCCCAGAGCAAAAGCAAATAGTTAATATGGTCACCAATCTTTTCATCCCAAAGCTCAAGGGGAATTGCTTGTCCATCGTTTTCCGCTTCGATTAAATCATAAACCGATACCGTATGCTTCGCCATCATACCGCCAAGTGCCTTTATAGGACTTTCGTGCTGCAAAACCGCAGCAACCTTAAAACTATGTAGCCTATCAGATGTTGCATACTCTGATGCCTTAACCCCTAAAACATTTATACACCTGTGCCATCTGCTTTCAATCACTTCTTCAAATTCTTTACTGTTCATTGCCTTTTTTCACCTCTTCTGATTTATTTACAAGTTCTTCATCAATACCTAATTCTTTCGCAATCCTCGATACAATAACCAAAACTGCAGTCGCGTCCGCTTCAGTTCCGGACACACCCTCACACTCAACAAAAACAGTTTCATTTTCTTCTCTCACCGAAAAACAAACTCCACGTGTAACTAATTTCTCACTGCCATCTTTGTATGTAATCTTAATTTCCTGAATATCTTTTTGTTCTTTCATCACTTTACCTCCTTCACTTTATCAGCAACTATTAAAGTTACCCATTTCCCGTCTCTATTTTTTGTTGTAACCTTACGGGAAGGTATTCCGTTATTTTTCCTTGTTGCATCAACTCTGTTAAAAGCACAGTCTACACAAGCAATCCCTTTTGCCAATGGTTCTGCACTTGTCTCCTGTAACGGATGCACAGACTTACCGCATATCGCACATTTATTATGCTCACCATCCCACCTGCTCTTATCTATCATTGCAATAATTCCTCCTGCTTAGGTGGTTCAGGTAATGGTTGCCAACAAACCACATCATAATAATCGTTGTTATCATCAAAAAATTCACCCTTTAAGAAATACAATGTTGTGCTCTTTTGTGCTCCTGCAATAAACACAACGACCTCAACCATCTGCTCATCTGCTTCGGGCAATCTTTCCTTTGTGCTTATCCATTTATAAATAAAATCAGCCTTATTCTTGAAATCTTTGCATACCTTATGGTTCTTCGAGTTCACTTGTGTCCATATACAAATTCCGTTGTGAATACAATCCTTACAAGTCATTTGCCTTACCTCCGTCCATTTTTGCACCGCAATGAGGACAACGTGTGTACCTTGATGGTGCAACACCATTGCACAAACTACAATGTGGTGCACCTGTACCCATAACAGATGCTTCCCAATATCCGTGCCTAACTTCCTCAACATCTGCGGTGGGTGTTTCTTCTAACCCGGCTCTGACAATCGAAGGAAAAAAGCTTTTCTCAATAATTAATTTTCTCCTTAATACTTCCGCATCAATATACCTTGCCATCACTTAAGCACCGCCTTTCAATGCCCGTTCTGCTTCTTCTCTTGTGTAAAAAACATTCTTACCTATATGTGCTTCTGACATAGCAAACAATTCTTCAAATATGATATGCCAATGTACGCCATTATTACTATTACTGCAATATTTATATTCTTTGACTTTCGCTTCGTTAATCAACCCTACTTCAATGACATATAATATCTGCCCAACCTTGCAAGGCGGTACAATCACACCATTTTCAAGAAGATAGTCGGCAAGTATAAGTTTTTCAAATTCAAGCAGCTGAACCATATTTAGATTTTTCGCATTGCATTGACTTATCAACTCAATCAATCTATCTCTCATTGTCATCACTCCGCACCGCCTTTCAACAGTTCAGGGTTGTCGTGTATGTTGCCGATTACTTCTACTTGATGCCAAAAGCTATTATAATTTTGCAACCCGTCATAAACATCGTCGACCATAAACCCCGCTATCCCGTCAAAACCATCTTGGGGAGTTGCGTAAACGACCTTGCCAAATAGAACACCATCTTTTACAATATCACCCTCAAATATCTTAGTGCCGTTCTTGTCGATTAATCCTGTGTATTGTTCTATTACAAACCTTTCTTTGTATTTATCTGCATTGCTGATTACATCAAGATAAATTTTGCTTTTGCTTGGGCGTCTGCTCTTGTTAATAGCAATAAACAAATGGCCATCTGACAAATATTCTTTTCTGCCTTTATCGTAGGCTCTAAACAAAATCTCACGCATCAGAGCCACCGCCTTTCTCGGTTGGGTGGGCAGAATTTGCCGTTTCTGAATTAGCAACAACGCTTAACATGTATAAAATTATAAAAAATCTGCAAGGAGCTTCTTTACCCAAATTATACAATTCATAATGCTCACAATCAAAAAGGTTTTCATCATCAGGTTCAAGTTTATTTATCGCTGCTAACCATTCAAATTCACTCCCGATGGAGTTCTGTAACTCTTTCAACTTTTTAGCTTCTTCTTCGTATTCGTGTAGACAATCCTCATCAGCATCTCCAACATATGAAAAATCTTCATTCCAAAATTGTTCAAATCGTTTCTTCTGCTCTTCGTTTAAGTCAAACTGATACCAAGGTCCCTCTTTGATAACTCTTAACAACTCCTGCTCACACTTTACTGCATTAAAAACTTTTCTTTCGCAACCTTCTAATTTTTCAAGCAGATAATATGGAGAACCATAAGCAAGATTAAATACATTGGTTTCCCATGTGCAACAAAAACCAAAAAAAACATAATCACCATACCAACTCATATGATAACCATCAAACCTTGCATAAACAGGACAAAAACTGCCAGTTTTAGATTTGATTGCTACTTTAGAAAGCTTGTCAGTAAAATTCTCAATCTCATACTCAATATCTTCATAACGAGTTATGTCGCTAATCTCATAATCATTTTTCAATATTTCAGCTATATATTCAT
Organism: uncultured Eubacteriales bacterium; assembly: GCA_964492155.1. Classification (GTDB taxonomy): domain Bacteria; phylum Bacillota; class Clostridia; order RGIG6154; family RGIG6154; genus RGIG2094. The sequence goes on along the minus strand of CAZBJD010000009.1, from coordinate 3,235 downwards.
TGCCTTTCATTCCCTCATTCCTCCCTTAGTCGTTTTAAATTATAAGTTAGTCGTTATAAATATTTTTAAGACAACTAAATGTTACCTTGCAGAGCCTTACGAGCTTCCGCTTCGGATAAAAATACTGTTTTTCCGAAATCATCAGCTGTGCAGCATCCGTTAAATCCATTTTTATACAAGTGAATTTGCAGTAAATTATCAAACTCCGGCCGTATCATATACGAAGTAACTTCCAGAGGATGTACTTTACCCTTGTAAATCATATAAACCGTCTGCCGATACTTTAAGTTCGGCAGAGCAATTACGTTCTCCGCAGGCTTGTCAAAGAATTTACACTCTTTCCCGCAACACTGCCCGAAGGTCAGCATATTTGTTACCTTGCAATTTGCATATCCGTCAGGCAAACTGTGCTCTTTATCAAAGTTACAGCAATTCTCACACCAATGCTTTTCCGCTTCTAACATTTCCGCTTCTGTCATAAATCAATCACACCTCTCTCACATTCTTCCTCAAATCTCTTTAAAAATCTCAGTATAGTTCTCGGGCTGTAATGCATTATAGCTGCTATCTCTTTCACAGTCCGCCCATTGTTATACCTCAGCCTTGCCGCTTCTTTGATTTTTTCATCAAGAGTAACAGGGGGTAAAATAACACCCTTTGCGAGAAGACAGTTTGCTCTGTATCCATTGTGATGTTCTTTTTTCGTATGAATAAGTTCTCTGTCGATTTCGTTCAATATCTCAACCAATCTTTCTTTCGCTGTCATATTTACCTCCTACATCGCTATCAGGTATTAAAATCTTTAAAACTTGTTCCTTCTTCCATGTGCGCCCTCATGGCCGCAGGTCTTTGCCACATCCGAGCAAATGCATTCCACTCTTTACTGTACTGTGTTTTGGTTTCAGAAAAATCTCTGTATAATTGCATAAATGGCATTGCACCTGCTTCGTATACCGTCCTTGCCCTTGCCTCATCAGCATCCATATCTTTTCCGTAGCTCAACACATAACAATGTATTTTGTTTCGGTTAAAGCCTGCATTATTTAACTTTTCGCATGCCTTTTTAAACAATGGTATACGAGCATCTGTATCACAAGCGAGCCATAGTTCCTTTATGGATAGAGAAGTGATATTGCTTATAAAATGGTCATCAACCAAATCAGGTTCAAGTCCACCTTTAAAACAGATCGCTTTTTGTTTGCGAAGCATTTCAAAAACTTTTCCCTTATGTGCTCTGCTTGTTTGAAGAAAATTATTGTCTTGTATCCAATTCCCTTCATATATCGGAAGTTCTTTAAGTTTACCTTCATTTTTGGGGACACCGCACCATGGACAATTGTTGTTACAACCTCTGCTTGTAAAAATTATGTTTTTCTTCACATACATACCGGGAACAAAATCATCTGCAGGGCTTCCATAAGCAACACCGCCAAGCTTGACAGGTTTGTTAGTAACTCCTTCTCATTGAAAACGCAATTCTTCACATAATGGTTTATCCCAAGTAAATGTGCAACTGATATGTACCTCATCGTGTTCTGGAATGAACATATCGGGCATTCCTATATACACATATTCATCATCAGGTGTATAGCTTGTCCTATTTGGGAAAACTCGGATTATTCTTTTATCCACAATATTTCCTCCCTCTTTAAACCTTTTTCAGCAGTGTTTGATATGCTGATTTTCCGCCAATCTTTTAAATTATTTTCATAAATCTCATTCTGGTACCCACTCAAAATCACAGGTCCTTGATGTTGTAAAAGAGTTTCTATAAGCTCTATGTGTTGTTCATCTGTCATTTCATAATTGTAACTTTTGCCACCGCTTCTCGTTGACAATACATAAGGCGGGTCAGCATATATTAAAACATTAGGATAATTAAAGCGTTTAATGAGTTGGAGTGCATCGCAATGCTCAATTTGAACTTCTTTTAATCTGTCCACGGCCAGTTCAATCCATTGCGGAAGTCTATACCAATTCCTAAGAGCATATGCAGCCTCTCGCCCTTGCACATCATTCTTCCATCCTGAACGATGGCCTTTAATATTTCTAAATCCATGACCTTGCCAACATTTGATTAAAAATGCTCTTGCCTTTTCTATATCATCTGCAGGAATAATGTTATACGCGTTTTCGTACTCTTGCCTGGAATATGGTGTGTATGTAAGAGAACGGATAAGTGGTTCTGCGTTATCTCTTACAACTTTAAACAGATTAACAACATCTTCATCCAAATCGTTTATTGTTTCTATTGCAGAAGGTGTCTTCTTGAACAGCACAGCTCCGCTTCCAAAAAAGGGTTCAACATAACTGTGGTGCTTTGGCATATTTGAAATAATCCAATCAGCAATTCGCCACTTGGCTCCTGGATATTTTAATATCGCTTTCACACTCTTCCACCCTTTCAAGTTTTACTGTCAGCAAGGTATTTGTTTTATCGTCTTTAAGCTCAACGCTATGTATGCAGTTTTCTTCTTTGTCGTATCGAAGATTATATCCGTTGGCCACATACTCGTGCCCCTGAAAACTCACCTTGCCGTGCTTTTTACATATACTTAAAAACTTCTTACGTTCCATCCGCTTCATCCTTTTTCCTGTTCATCAATTTCTCCAGACTCTTTTGTTCAATATCGTTATACTCAGTTTTGCCTTCTTTGAAATTAGAAAAAGCAGTCTTTTTTACTGTTTGTTCAGCTTTTTTCTCCTGATTTTTCAAAGGATACACCGACTGCCAACAGTTTAATACACTCTGGTTAAGAATAGCCGTTTGAATACTCCTGTCATTTGTAATCTTATTAAGCTCTTTAATAAGCATTTGCTTTGCCCTGTCTGTCATAGGCTTTTTGATTTTATTTCGCATATCCTCAAAAGCAATAAACGCAGCAAGCAGTTCCTTATCTTCTGAACAATAAACGCCGAATATATCTTCTTTACTTTCCTTTACTCTACTTTTCTTTACTTTACTTTCCTTTGTGGCTTTTTTCTTGGAAATATCGCTGATATTCTTTGAATTATCCGTATTTTTCTTGGAATTATTCTCATTTTGAGTGTACTTAATATAACCTTTGGTTTCCTCTTCATCCAAAAGCCAATATTTGCTAAGAACTCTTGCAGGCGTCTTTGCTGCTCTCACAGCAATAGCCTTTTGAAATCTTCGCTGTATTCCCCGGGAAGTTAGAACCTTGTCCGACTTGAAAAGTTTATCGTCAAACAGTGACCGTTCAAGCAAGAAGTT
>CAZBJD010000008.1:0-33488 GCA_964492155.1 uncultured Eubacteriales bacterium | reverse complement strand
CCTGCCCATAACTTCATAATTTTATCTCCTTTAAAAACCGATTGCACTGCCCTTATAAAAGAGCAGTGCCAAAAAAATTATTTGTCTAATTTACCCAATTTCTGGTTGAGCTTTGCCTGAACCTTAATCGGAAGCCCAAAGAGGTTGATAAAGCCCTGTGAATCCATCTGATTGTAGTCTTCGTCTTCACCGAATGAAGCTGTAACTTCATCGTAAAGCGAATACGGGCTTTCCAAAGATGCATTGATAATGTTACCTTTGTAAAGCTTTAACTTAACATCGCCTGTAACAGTTTCCTGTGTTGAGTCAACAAAAGCACAGATTGCTTTGCAAAGAGGTGTAAACCACTGACCGTTGTATACAATATCTGCCATTTTCTGTGAAACCATTTCTTTAAAGTGCATTGTTTCTTTATCAAGGCAGATAGTTTCTAAAACTGAATGTGCGTGGTAAAGAATAGTTCCGCCGGGAGTTTCATAAACGCCTCTTGATTTCATACCAACCAAACGGTTTTCTACGATATCGATAATACCAACGCCGTTTCTTCCGCCGATTTTGTTCAGCTCTTTAATCATCGAAACGCCGTCCATAACCTTACCGTTAAGCTTAACAGGAATACCTTTTTCAAATGAGATTGTTACATATTCAGGACTATCGGGAGCTGCTTCCGGTGAAACGCCCATTTCAAGGATTTTATCATACATCGGCTCGTTCTTGGGATCTTCCAAATCCAAGCCTTCGTGTGATAAATGCCAGAGGTTTTTATCTTTAGAATAGTTTGTTTCTCTTGTAATCTTAAGAGGAATATTTCTTTCTTCTGCATATTTGATTTCATCTTCACGAGATTTTAAATCCCATGTTCTCCAAGGAGCAATGATGTCCATATCTGGAGCAAACGCTTTGATTGTAAGTTCAAAACGAACCTGATCGTTACCCTTACCTGTGCAGCCATGAGCAATAGCTTCGCAGCCTTCGGCTTTTGCGATTTCAACCAATCTCTTTGCGATGATTGGACGTGCAAAAGATGTACCTAAAAGGTATGTTCCCTCGTATTTTGCACCTGCTTTAAGTGTAGGCCAGATATAATCTTCGACAAATTCTTTTGTTAAATCTTCTATGTAAAGCTTGCTTGCACCTGTTTTGATAGCTTTTTCTTCTAAGCCTTCAAGTTCTGACTCCTGACCAACGTCTGCTGCAACTGCAATAACTTCGCAACCGTAGTTTTCTTTGAGCCACGGAATAATGATTGATGTATCCAATCCGCCCGAATATGCAAGCAATACTTTCTTATACTGTTTCATTTGTAATTCCTGCTTTCTTTATAATTTTGTATAGAGTATACACCTATTTTGCATAAAAGTCAAGGGTTTTTTAGAAAAATATGCAAGAATTTTTGTAAAAAATGTATATTTTCTCACTTTTTGTACATTTTTATGCATTTTGGTGCTACAACTGTGTACTTTTGAATAAAATTATACAAAAATTATAAGGAGAATTCAAATGTTGAAGCTTTTTATTCCCGTATTTATTTACATAGGCGCAGTAGTAGGTGCCGGGTTTGCATCAGGTCAGGAAATCGCAGTTTTCTTCGGAATGGATTCAGGCGGTTTTGCAATTCCCGTTGCCGGATTTTTGTTTACACTTGCCTCTTACAGAGTTTTTTGCGACATCAACAAGCTTAATATTACAACCTACGGCGAATATTTAAAAGAAAAAACTTATTTTTTTGCACCATTTTTTAATATCATTTCCGCATTGTTTTGTTGTGCTTCTTACGGAATTATGGTGTGCGGAGTTAACACAGTTTTGCAAAATTACAACATACGTTTCGGAGGAATTATCTTCGCGTCTGTTTGTTTTATTATTTTTATGTTTAAACTGAAAGGAATTGAAGTTGTAAATATAATTTCCACTCCGCTTATTATAGCAGGAATGCTCACGGTGGGCGTACGCTCTGTTCCTGTGTTTGCCGACCAGGCTCTTAAAACAACTTATTATGTTTCCTACAATATGCTTGCCTGTCTCCCCGTTCTTTGCGGATTGGGCGGATATATCAAAAATAGAAAGCAGGCAGGTTTTGTTTCTGCAGTTTCGGGTTTTATACTGACTCTCTTAATGCTTATTGTAAACATTATCACTCCTATCGATTACGGCGAAATGCCTATGCTGCAGGAAGCAATAAATGTTAATATGGGTTCTTTATACACGGTAGTTTTAGTTTTGGCAATGCTTACTACTGCTGTATCAAACGGGTTCGGATTTATGCAATCGGTTAAAATCAAACCTGTATTTTCCAATATAATACTTTTAATCACTGCACTTGTTATGCTTTCCTTCGGCTTTGCACCATTGGTTGAAAAAGTATTTGTATTTTTCGGAGTTTTAAGTACCGCTTTGCTGTTTTTTGTGGTTTTTTAAAAATTTTCAAAAAAAAAACTATTGACAAACTCCAATCATTGGTTTATACTCAAGGTGTACTACAACACATTAGTACACTATGAAAGGAGGCGGCAAAATGTTCGGAATTACGTTAGAGGGCGTTGATGCCATTCACGAGCAGCTGTCAAAAGGCATTAAAAAGCTTGTGCTGACAGGCGTACTTAAAAAAGACTCCCCTCTCCCATCTGTAAGAGAGCTTGCGGTAGACCTTGCCATTAATCCGAATACTGTTCAGAAAGCATATACTTTTTTAGAACAACAGGGTATTACCTACTCGGTAAGCGGCAAAGGACGCTTTGTTGCAGTAGATGCCGAAACGCTGAAAAAAATGACGCAGCAGGAAATTTTAACTGCCGCTGCTGTGCAAATTAAAGAGCTTAAAAGTCTTGGTATGAGTCTTGAAGATTTAAAAGCTCACATAGACAAAATATACGAGGAGGGAAACAAATGATATCAATAAAAAATGTAACGCACACTTATGAAAAAGAAACTGTTTTAGACGGACTTTGCTCCGAAATCAAAGAAGGCAGCGTATACGGTCTTATCGGCTCAAACGGTGCCGGGAAATCAACACTTTTAAACATTATTGACGGAATTTTCAAGCCCCTTTCAGGCGAGGTTTTAATTGACGATATGCCTACATACGAAAATCCTGTTTTAAAAGACAAAATCGCCTATGTACCCGACGACCCTTTTTTCTTTAATTCCTACACTATGGACGAAATGGCAAAATACTTAAACGAAGTTTTCGAGTCCTTTACAATGGAAAAATATAATGAAACCAAGGCACTTTTCCCTCTTGAAGCTGATAAAAAGATGACATCATTTTCAAAAGGTATGAAGCGACAGGCGGCGATAATATTTGCTCTTGCACAAAACCCCAAGCTTTTGCTTTGCGATGAGTGCTTTGACGGACTTGACCCTGTTATCAAGCAGCTTGTAAAAAGAATTATCATTGACGAGGTTGAGAAAAATAATATGACAGTTATTATTTCTTCCCACAATCTCCGTGAAATTGAAAATCTTTGCGATGTTATAGGCATACTTCACAACAAAAAAATTATTTTGGAAAGAAGCATTGAGGACATCAAAGAGGTTGTTAACAAATTCCAGATTGCATTTGACACCCCGCCTGCCGATGATATTTTCTCAGGAATTGACATTATTTCAAAGCACAGCCGCGGAAGTCTTACCGAGATTGTTACAAGAGGTAACAAAGCTCATATTAAAGCAAAGCTGAAAGAATTAAACCCTGTTATTTTAGATACACTTCCTCTCAACTTAGAGGACATATTTATTTACGAAATGGAGGCTAACGGATATGACTTCTCTAAAATTCTCTTATAGCTTAAAGCTTTTAAAAGAAAGTATTAAGCAAAATCGTCACATTATGATAATGCACACAATTCTTTTGCTTTTGGCAACAATTCTGCCTGCACAGATTTCAATTGCTCATATTGCAGAGCGTGTTGAAGAATATTCTTACGCCGTTTACTCAATGCGTGGCGACTACACATACTACATTTCGGGTTTTTCAGCTTTTGCAATGATTGTTTTGTGTCTTGCATCCTTTGCAACAATGAGCTTTTCATATCTGCATAACTCACGCTCTGCCATCTTTTACGGGTCGCTCCCCTACAAAAAAAGCACAATGTTTTCTGTAAGATACCTTTCGGGATTAATTTCGCTTTTAATTCCTGCGGTAATTTGCTTCATTGTTAATCTCTTTGTATTTTTAGGGCACAATGAGATTTTGCATGGCGTTGACCTTAAATGGTATTGCCATAACTGGATGTTTGTTGCACTTTTATACGTTTTTATTTACTCGCTTTGTGTATTTGCGGCAAATCTTTCCTGCAATATTTTTGCTCAGATTATAATTATGGGTATTGTGGTTTTAAGCTATCCTGTTACTGTATTTATTTCAGCCGAAACCGTAAATGTTATGCTAAACACATATATGGTTGACTACTCTTTAAATGCTTACTTCATCTTTCCGCCCTTTGCGGCAATGATAAGAAACGGCAATATAAATCATATGATGGTAACATTGGTTACGGCAATTGAATCAGCAGTGCTTATCGGTTTATCATACATAGCTTATATGAAAAGAAGAACCGAAAAATGCAACAACTTCTTTGCATTCAACAAAATTACTTCTATTTTAAAATACTTTATTACCCTTATATGTTCGGCAGGTTTCGGACTTTTGCTCGGTGCTGCAAGTCAAAACAACGCTATCTCCTATGTGGGTTACATTGTATTCGGATTTATCGCCTATGCAGTAATTCAAATGATATTTGAAAAAAGTCCGAAAGCAATGTTTAAAAATATGAAAGGTCTTTCAGTATTTTTAATTATCATCTGCCTTGTTGCAGCAATTCCTGTGTTTGACATTTTAAAGCTTGACACAAAAATGCCCGACCCTGAAAAATTGGAAAAGGTTGAAATTCCAAGAGTAACTTCCCTGCCTGCTTATTCATCATACGGCGGCTATGAAATGGCATTGACCAATCCTGAAAGCATTGCGGCAGCCTGTGAACTTTTTAAGTCCGGCGACACTAAAACTACCGGAAGAAGTTTTACACTTAAAGGCAACAATTCCGTTTTCACAAGAAAGATTTACCATATTCCTGATGACAGTCTGATAACCTTCCTTGAAAGCGTATATGATAACGAAGACTACAAAAATGAAATTTTAATCAGCAAGGATATTATATATGGCAATTATAATGAATATCACAGATTTTGGATTTACAAAAATGAGTTTTATAACAGAATTAACGTAAGCAACCCTAAAGTTTATGAAAAACTCATTGAAACTTATAACAACGATGTACTTAACACTTCAGCCGATGAAATCGATTTTTCCGAAGCTTACGCCACAATTCAGCTTCCAAATCAGATAGTTTCTGTTTTTGACGCATATGAGGATACAATAGCTCTTTTGGAAAAAGAATTTCTGGTTGTTCCCGATTATTCACAATTCACAAAATTAGAACTGAGAAACACAACCGACAACACTTTGGAGCATACAATCACCGACCCTGAAAAAATCAAGTTCCTGATTGACAATGTTAATGATTACTACTACGATGACGGCAATTCAAAAGGCTATTATTTATCCTGTGAAATTGATGGTGAAGCTCGCCACCATATGGCATACGTTTCACAAAGTTTTCTAATAAAGCATAATATCCTTTAGCCCCTTATAAACACTCTTTTGCAAAAAGTTATGCCAATCAGGCATAACTTTTTGCTTTTCGGTTGTTTTTTTATTTATTTTTTGATATACTTAAAAAGAAGGAGGCTTTACATATGGAATTTATTAAAGCGATATTGCTTGGAATTATTGAGGGTATCACCGAGTGGCTGCCGATTTCAAGCACAGGGCATATGATTTTATTTAACGAACTTACAAACACAACCGAAGGATTTTTAACCACCGACGTGTTTTTATATGTTATTCAGCTTGGTGCAATCTTGGCAATTGCAACTCTTTATTTTAAAAAGCTCAATCCTTTTTCGCCATCAAAATCAAAGAAAGAAAAAGCCGACACCTGGCAGATGTGGTTTAAAGTAATTGTTGCCTGTATTCCTGCCGCAGTTGTAGGACTTTTATTAAATGACTTTATGGAAAAGTTTGAAACGCCTTTTGTTATAAGTGCGGCACTTATTATCTACGGCATTTTGTTTATTATAGTTGAAAAATATCAGAAAAAGACTGCAATAACCGAGCTTAATCAGATGAGCTGCAAAACTGCAATTCTAATCGGGCTTTTTCAGGTGCTTTCAATTATCCCCGGAACTTCCCGTTCAGGCTCAACCATTTTAGGTGCAATGCTGCTTGGCTGTTCACGTAATATTTCGGCTGAATTTTCATTCTTTCTTGCAATTCCCGTTATGTTTGGTGTAAGCTTTTTAAAACTTGTTACAAACGATTATGTTATGGCGGGCACAGAGTGGTTGATTTTGATAATTGCTATGGTTGTTGCGTACATTGTTTCAATTATTTCGGTTAAATTTTTAACGAACTATGTAAGAAACCACGATTTTAAAGTGTTCGGCAAGTACAGAATTATTTTGGGCATAATAATTATTTTGTTCTTTGCAATTTTTAAATAAACTTTACCCCCGAAGCATTTGCTTCGGGGGTTTATTGCTTTAATTTACTTGTTTTGCTCCCTTAATCAGTCTGCGTTTATAATGCAATCGTAATTAAAAAGTGAAACAATTTCTTCTTCGCTTACCTCGGGCGGAATTTCAATCATAAATTTGTAATCGGTTTTTCCGCTTTCTGCATTTTTCTTGATTGAAACTTCACTTACCGATATATGCATTTGTTTTAAAACCAAAACTGTTTTCTGCTGGAAGTTTTTTTCTTTAACTCCTGATATCTTAAGCATACTTACTTTGGGCATTTTAAGCCATTTTCTGTCCATATGAAGTATATACTGAGCCGCAATAATAAACACTGTTGCAACAACTCCGATGATATACATTCCCGAACCGATTGCCATACCGATACCTGCAGTTGCCCAAATTCCCGCTGCTGTTGTAAGTCCGCTGATTGTGTTTTTGTGCACAAAAATCATACCTGCACCCAAAAAACCGACACCGCTTACAATCTGTGCAGCAATTCTTGTGGGGTCAGCCGACCTTGTTCCTTCTGGAAGATGCGGGTCATTGAAGCAATACATAGACACAATCATCATAAGTGCCGCCGCAATTGCAACCATAAAGTGAGTTCTTACGCCTGCTCCCTTTGCCCTGTTCTTTCTCTCGTAACCGATTACAAGTCCGCAAAGACCTGCCACAAGCATTCTTATTATGTAGTGAATGCCCAAGCCATAATAAATATCCAAATATATTCCCTCCATCTAAATTATATTTATTCTTACGTTTAAAAATACTTTAAATATTAATTATATATAATTTGATATTATACAATTTTTTTCGCCATTTTTCAAGCAAATTAATAAAAAAAATTACTTTAATATATATAAAACAAAAAAGCACCCTTTGAAAGGGTGCTTAAAGTCTTGATTTATGCCATAACTTCGTCTTTGTAAGTCTTAGCTTTTTCAAATTCAGCTTCGATTTCAGCTGAAGGTTTCTTTGTTAACAGCGAAACAACAACGATTGCAATACATGAAATCACAAACGCCGGCAAAAGTTCATAAATTCCCCAGAGACCGCCCATTGGTTTAAGCAGCAGCTTCCAGATAAACACTGTAGCACCGCCGGCAATCATACCTGCAAGAGCACCTGCTCTGTTTGTTCTCTTCCAGAAAAGCGAGAAGATAATAATCGGACCGAAGGTTGCACCAAAACCTGCCCACGCGAATGATACCACGTTGAAGATAACGCTGTTTTCATCCCAGGCGATAATTGTGCCAACCACTGCAATTAAAAGGAGCACTACGCGTGAAACTGTCATAACCTGCTTATCTGTAGCGTCTTTTTTAATAATACCTTCAAAAATATTCTTTGATACTGCTGATGCAGCAATCAAAAGATATGAGTCTGATGAGCTGATTGTCGCAGCAAGAATTCCTGCCATAACAACACCTGCAACAATTGGGTGGAACATAAGCTGAGCAAGCTGAGCAAACACATTTTCTGCACTGCTTGCAGTAGAAAGTGCTTCGTGTGCAGGGAAAATGCTTCTTCCGATAACACCAATCATAACTGCTGCTGCCAATGAAATTACGCACCATACAGTTGCAATTCTTCTCGAAGACTTAAGTTCAGATGATTTTCTGATAGCCATAAATCTTAACAACACCTGAGGAATACCAAAGTATCCAAGGCCCCACGAAAGTGTTGACAGAATTGTAAGCCAGTCGTATTTACCAGGTTCACCAAACTGTGCAACGCCGTCAACCACCTGCTGAACTCCGTTTGCATCAACGATTGGGTTGGCTGTCTGAGTAAGCGAGAAGTAACCCGGGATTGCTTTTGCATTTTCAATAACTGCAGCAAATCCGCCCGCTTCTCTTACACCAAATACCAACACGCCCACAAGTGCTATAATCATAACAATCGCCTGCATAAGGTCTGAAACACTTTCAGCCAAAAATCCGCCGAGAATTGTATACAAAATAACAAACGCAGCACCCAGAAGCATCATAGTGTGATAATCCGCATTGAAAAGTCCCGCGAAAAGCTTGCCGCATGTAACAAAGCAGCTTGAAGCATAAACTGTGAAGAAAATAAGGATAAAGAGTGCCGCAACACCTAAAATAACCTTTTTCTTTTCGTGATAACGGTTGCTTAAGAAATCAGGAACCGTAATTGCATCACCCGAAATAATTGAATAGCTTCTTAATCTTTTTGAAACTACAAGCCAGTTTACATATGTACCCACTGCAAGACCGATAGCTGTCCATGTAGCTTCTGCCGGTGAATTAAAATACGCAAGTCCCGGAAGTCCCATCAAAAGCCAGCCGCTCATATCCGAAGCTTCTGCACTCATTGCAGTAACCCACGGACCAAGCGAGCGTCCGCCTAAAAAGTAACTTTTTGAGTTTTCCTGAGAACGTTTTGCAAAATATACACCTATGAATATAACAATAAGCATATAACCCGCCATTGAAAATAAAATGTCAAGTTTCATAACTTAACTCCTTTCAAAATAATATAACCTTTTCAAGTATAACACAAATTGCTCTAAAAGTAAATATTTTCTCTTATAAATTTAAAATGGAAAAACAAAAAACCGCCTTAAGGCGGTTTAGTTTAATTATAAGCTGTTTTTAGCAGTTTCAACCAATGATGCAAATGCAGCAGGATCGTTAACTGCGAGGTCTGCCAACACTTTTCTGTTTAATGTAATGCCGGCTTTTTTAAGACCATTCATAAACTTTGAATATGAAATATCGTTCATTCTTGCAGCAGCGTTAATTCTTGTAATCCAGAGATTTCTGAAGTTTCTCTTCTTCTGCTTTCTTCCGATATAAGCATATACCAATGATTTCATTACTGCTTCGTTAGCAGTTCTGAACTGCTTGCTTTTCGCACCTCTGTAACCTTTAGCAAGCTTTAATATTTTCTTATGACGCTGTCTTGTTGTAACAGCACCTTTAACACGAGCCATTTATATTACCTCCTGATATTTTCTGATAAGTTATTATTTGTATGGAATCAACTTTTTGATTACCTTTGCGTTTGCAGGTGATGCATACGCCATTTTTCTTAAGCCTCTTTTTCTCTTTGTTGTCTTCTTTGTTAAAATGTGACTTCTGTAAGCACTGCCTCTTTTAACCTTGCCGTTCTTTGTAAGGCTAAATCTTTTAGCAGCTGCTCTGTGTGTTTTCAATTTAGGCATTTTCAAAACTCCTTTATAAAAAATTTGATTAGTTCTTAGGCGTTATAAACATTGACATATTTTTGCCTTCAAGCTTAGGCTTTTTATCAATGTTACCAACCTCTTCAAGAGCCTCGGCAAATTTATCAAGCATCATCTCGCCGGCTTTTGAATAAGCAACTTCTCTACCTCTGAAACGAATTGTAACCTTAACTTTATCTTTCTTGCTGAGGAACTTTTTAGCCTGAGATACTTTAGTATTGAAATCATGTTCATCAGTTGTGGGAGAAAGTCTTACTTCCTTAATGTTAACAACACTCTGATTTTTCTTTGCTTCCTTTTCACGTTTTGCAATTTCAAAGCGATACTTACCGTAGTCCATGATTTTGCAAACGGGCGGAACCGCGTGCGGAGCAATTTTAACAAGGTCCAGGTTTTTCCGGAGAGCAAGGTTTAAAGCTTCTTTGGCTGACATTACACCAAGCTGACCGCCTTCAGAGTCGATAACTCTTACTTCCTTATCTTTAATTTGCTCATTTAACATTACTTCCTGTTTCGCGCTAATACAAAACACCTCCAAAAAATTTTAAGCTACAAATTACTTTTCGGTTCAAAAAAATATAGAGAACCGCAATAAAACAGTTCTCTACCATTAACCTAAGGTATTGACCCCTTTGTTCATCAACTTGGGGTGAGAAGTAATCTTCTGCTTTATTAACTATTGTATGATAACATACTTTTTACCAAATGTCAACACTTTTTTATATTTTTTTGAAATTTGCCGTCAAAACTCTGTCATTCCCGCTTAAATCCTGCAGCAAAGTAATATTTTCATACCCATTATCAAGCAAAATTTCTCTTACACTTTCTGCTTGATTATAGCCGATTTCGAGTGCTAAAAGTCCGTCTTTTTTTAAAACCTTTGCTGCGTAATGTGCAATTTTGCGATAAAATGTGAGTCCATCTTCCCCACCGTCCAAAGCAATTCTCGGTTCGTAATCCTTAACCACACTGTCAAGGTTTGAAACAACTTGTGTTTCAATGTACGGAGGATTTGACACCACAATATCATATTTAAAATCATATTTTTCAGATGCTAAAATATCATCCTTATAGAATTCAACTTCAACACCATTTTTGTCTGCATTTTTACGGGCGATTTCCAGTGCCTTTTCACTTATATCACAAGCTCTTACGGTTTTACAATTAATGTATTTTGAAAGTGATATCGCAATACAGCCGCTGCCTGTGCAAATATCCAAAATTTCAGGACTTTTAGGACCCGTTTTCATAATTGTTTCCACTAAAAGCTCTGTATCCTGACGCGGAATAAGCACATCGGGGCTTACCTCAAAATCAAGCGACATAAACTGCACATTTTTTGTTACATACTGGCAGGGCACTCCGCCTATTCTTCTGTCAAGCATTTCTTCAAGTTCACGGATATCAACTTCTTTGCCCGGCATTATTATAACTAAGCTTAAATCGCCCTTTAAAAAATCACTTACCAGAAATCTGGCATCGGATTTATATTCTTTTATGCCACCGTCCTTCAATTTATTTTCGGCATATTTTAAAACGTCTTTTAGTTTCATCACCATTTATCCTCTTCGGGATTATCTGTAAGAACCGCCTTCATAGAAGCAATTGCAACCTCAAGCTGACTGTCATCAGGCTCGTTTGTTGTAATTTTCTGCAGACAAAGTCCCGGGAAGCTGATAATTTTAGTAACAATATTATCATGTCTTCCTGCAAATTTGATAATTTCGTATGAAACTCCCGCAACAACAGGCAAAAGTGCAATTCTTGTAAGACTTCTCATAATTACATTGTCCCATCTTAAAAATGAAAAGAAAATAATACTTACAACCATAACAATGAGAAGAAAGCTTGTCCCGCATCTGGGATGAAGTCTTGTCATTTTTTTTGCGTTTTCAACTGTCAAAGGAAGTCCCGCTTCGTAGCAGGCAATTGTTTTATGCTCCGCTCCGTGATACTCAAAAACTCTTTTGATTTCCTGCATTTTGGAAACTGCCCAAAGATAAATCAAGAATATACAAATTCTCACAACGCCTTCCAAAAGGCTTTTTGCGACAGGACTTTCAATAAACGGTTTTGTAAGACCTACAATCCATGTAGGAAGCAGAATAAACAAGCCTACCGACAAAAACAGTGATAAAACAACCGAAACATAAATAACAATATCTTTTATTTTGTCACCGAGTTTATCTTCAAGCCATTTATCAAATTTTGACGGCTGTTCTTCCTCCAGATCAATAAATTCTGCAGAATACATCAGTGTTTTTGTACCAAGCACCAACGACTGAACAAAATTTATACACCCTCTTACAATCGGAAGTTTAACAAACCAGTTCCTTTTCTTGTCGGGAAGCTCTTTTGTATCAACAACAATTTCGCCGTCAGGCTTTCTTACAGCAACGGAGTATGATTTAGGTCCGCGCATCATAACGCCTTCCATTACCGCCTGACCGCCTATGGAAGTTTTATGGATTTCTTTACTCATTCAATCACCTTTTTCTTTTTGGATTTTGTTCCTGTTACCCATGGAACCGCCGCTTTATCAAGTGCGTATAAAAGCGATGCAATCACCGCTGAAATTATAAGCACCGAAAAAACGTATGCAGTTCCTCTGATATTTGTGTAATTATTCAAAACAGTTATCACAATTCCGTGAAGTATGTAAAATTCAAAAGAAATTTTACCGAGATATTCAAGTATGAAATTGTGTATTCTTATTTTTTGCAAGCACAACATCACAAGAATCTGAAATGCGATTGCAGTTATATTTGAACCTGCAATATAAAAATATATATTTTTGAAAGTTGCAATTAAAAACGCAAATGTTATGCAAAACATCAGCAGCACCTTCAAAAAGCCCTGACGCCTTGCCACCGCAGTTAATACATCCTGAAAATGATACCACAGAACGCCGCCTGCGAAACAAAATGCAGTTGTATACCAATGATAGTCAAACCCTATTTTCTTTACCAAAAAAAAGTATAACACGCTTAAAGGTATCATCAAAAACACTGCAATATTTCTTCTGAATACGTTAAACGTAGCGTAAAACGCAAGATAAAAATATATTATTGAAACAATATACCAGCTGAAAGAAACATATGGTTCTCCTGTCTTATAAGCATTTATAAAACCTGTTACCGTTGTTTCAATTCCCAATCCTTGTCTTACACTCAGATAAATAACATTTGCAAAAAGATAAGGAATTAAAACAGTAAGCAGTCTTTTCCTGAGAAAACTACGCAAATAGCCTTTCTTATTTACGGTACTGTACATAAGTCCGTATCCTGACAAAAAGAAAAAGATACTTGTGCACAAAAAGCCTATATAAAGAAAGGGTGCCGTAAAACTGTCGTGCTGATAGGCACATGTGTGCTGCATTGCAACAATCAAAGCGCACATTCCGCGAAGAGCGTTTGTGTTCTTTAAAGATAAATAATTTTCATTATATACTCCCTTTGGCGATATTTTTGTACCAAAGAAAATTATAAACAAAATAACAAAGGGTACCGCTGTCAAATTTTATACCTCACTATATACTTTCCGCATCGCGGGATAAATCAAAAAAAGATTACATTTAAGTATACCACACCTTCACCCGCTTTTCAACAACAAACCGTTAATTATCACAAAAATTTCAACAAATCTTTATTTTAGTCAAATTTTGCTTTATTTTATCTATTCAATATACACTGAAATTATATTATAATTTAAATAAAAAATTCATCTCCAGGAGGATTAAAATGATTGAAAGAAAAAAGAAATTAACAGGCAGAATAGGTATTTTTGCCGTTGCTCACGCAACATATTGGGAGCAGTTTGACGGTCTTCTTAGCAACATTATGGGTTATCACAATGATTTTATCAAAATTGTAGAAAAAAACGATGTGGAAATTGTTGACTTTGGTATGATTGACTCAAGTGAAAAAGCATACGACGTTATTCCTGCAATGCAAAAAGAAAACCTTGATATTATTTTCTGCAATATGGTTACATATGCAACAAGCTCGGTTTTTGCACCTATCATAAGAGAATTAAACATTCCCATGGTTTTAATCGCACTTCAGCCGCTTAAAGGACTTGATTATTCAAAAGCATCAACCTTTATGCAGCTTGAAAATGACAATATCTGCTCTGTCCCCGAGTTTACGGGCGTTGCAATAAGAATGGGTAAAAAGATTGAAGATGTTATTATCGGCACTCTTTACAATGACACCGAGGCTGAAAAGGAAATCAAAAAATGGTGTGATATTTCAAAGGTTTTGCACTCTTTAAAAGGTGCAAGAATAGGTCTTATGGGTCACGTTTTGGAGGCTATGTACGATATGCACGCAGACCCCACGGCAATTTCAAAAACCTTCGGTCTTCATGTTCCGCTTTTTGAACCCGATGACATTTATGCTCTCTGCAAAACTGTTACAGAAGAAGAAATCAAGGCAAAATCTGATTTAATCAGAGCTGAATTTGATATGCCTGACCCAAAATCCGACCCTGTTACAATGAAGCTTACGGAAGAAGATTTGTATCGTTCTGCAAAGGCTGCGGTTGCTCTTGATAAATTTATAGAAAAATACAATCTTTCAGGCTTTGCATATTATTACGAGGGAGAAGATGGTACTCCTATCCGCGACCTTGTAACCTCATTTATTGTAGGAAACTCTATTTTAAATGCAGAGGGCACACCTATGTGCGGCGAGTTTGACATAAAGACCTGTATTGCCATGCTTATTATGGACAGGCTTGATATCGGCGGAAGCTTCGCGGAATTCCACCCCTTTGACTTTAAAGAAGACTTTATTTTAGTTGGTCACGACGGACCTCACCACTTAAAAATTGCAGAAGGAAAGCCAATCCTTAGAAGCCTTACGAAATTCCACGGAAAGCCGGGCAATGGTGCATCTGTTGAATTTAAGCTCAAGGAAGGTCCTATCACAATGCTTGGTATTACTCAGAACGCAAGCGGAGGTTTTAAGTTTGTTATCGGCGAAGGTTATTCCAAAAAAGGACCTATCCCCCCCACAGGCAACACAAACACCAGAGGATTTTTCGAGCCTACAACAAAAGAATTTGTTAAAAAATGGGTTATGGAAGGTCCTACACATCACTACGCTTTGGGAATCGGTCACCACGCTGAAACCATAAAGAAAATCGGCGACATTTTAGGTGTTGAAACAGTAATTGTAAAATAAGGAGCAGGATATGATTTACAATGGTAAAAAAATATTTGAAGAAGCTCCTGATGCAGCAGACAATTTAAGACGTGACTATGTGTCAGGAATTGATGCTTTTATTAAAAGATTAAATAAAGAGGGCAAGCAAAAAAGGCGTGAATTTATGCCGCCTGAAGACTTGGCTGAAAATCCTGAAAAGTACCGTGCGCTTTATCTTGAAATGTTAGGCCTTAACAAATTAAATGATAAGAATTTACCCGAAGCAAAAAAGGAATATGTTGCATCAGACGATGTATCTGACATTTACAGGCTTACTGTTTATATCACCAAAGAAATTCCATTTTATGCAATGCTTGTAATCCCTAAAAATGCTCAAAAGCCAATACCACTTATGATTGCTCAGCACGGCGGCGGCGGCACTCCCGAGCTTTGCCTTGATTACAACGGTAAAAACAATTATAATAATATGGCTCAGCGTGCATTGGCTAAAGGATATGCAGTTCTTGCTCCCCAGATTATGGTGTGGCGCTTACAAGGTATTGAAACTGCACCTGCACGTGACGTGCCTTATGACCGTCATAAGCCTGACAACGAACTTAAAAGATTTGGACTCAGCATTACCGCACTTGAAATCAAGGGAATTTTAAATTCTTTAGACTATGTTCTTGAAAACGAAGATATTGACAGCGAAAAAGTGTCAATGATAGGTCTTTCTTACGGCGGATATTATACCCTTTACACAACCGCCGCCGATACAAGAATAAAATCAGCTTACTGTGCGGGCTTTTTCAATGACCGTGATGTGTATTCATGGAAGGACTGGACATATAAAAATTCAGGGCTTACATTCCAGGATGCCGAGGTTGCCGCACTTTGTGCACCGAGAAAGCTTTATGTTCAGGTTGGAAAAACCGACGAAGTATTTGATTATAAAACTGCCATTCCCGAAGCCGAAAGAATTACTGATTATTACAAAGCTTTCGGAAAAGAAGAAAACTTTAAGTTCTGCCTTTGGGATGGCGGGCACAGAGTATCTGAAGATGATGAAGGCTATGATTTCATAGCATCAGCATATTAAAGGAGGAAAAATATGTATAATTACAAACTTCACAACTACGTTCCCGAGCCCGAGCCGGTATCAAGCGACTATACAATTTGCTGTCACTATTACCCCGGGTGGAAAAAAGGCGGAAATGTTGCACACAAAGGATTTTATGATTTGCATACTTATCCTGAAAGAACTCCTCTTTTGGGATATTATGACGAATCAGACCCCGAAACTATGGACTGGCAGATAAAATGGGCTGTAGAGCACGGAATTAACTGCTTTATACATTGCTGGTACAGAAACCGCGAAAATATCGGAAAGCCAATCACAGTTGACGATTTAAGGCTCGGTCATGCAATCCACGAAGCATACTTTAATGCAAAATACAAAGATTATATGACCTTTGCAATTATGTGGGAATGTCAATGGGGTCTGGCAGAAGATAAAAATGACCTTTTAAACAATCTTCTCCCCTTCTGGGTTGAACAATATTTTTCAAAGCCGAATTATTTTAAAATTGACGGAAAGCCCGTTCTTTTCATATACTTATTAAAAAATCTTGTAAAGCAGCTTGGCGGCAATGAACAAGCAAGAGAAGCTTTTGATGCTCTGAACGAAGAAATCAAGAAATATGGCTTTGACGGAATTCATTTAACTGCAAACCACCTTGCACAAGACGTGTATATATCCAATCAATGGTGGGACAACCTTGACACATACAAAGAATTAGGTATGAATTCAAATTTCCAGTACGGATGGCAGGTTGCAAAAGAAGATATAACAGAAAAAGAATATGATGAATATTTAAAAGCAGGCGGATTTTTGCCTTCCGACCTTGTTCTTAAGTGGTTTGAAAACCAGATAAAACAAAGAGCAGATTACGACCCGAACTACACGATGTTCACCGCATCATCAATGCGTGACCCTGAGCCTTGGTATCAGTATTTCGGATTTGATGAAAAAGGACCGATGCTTCGTTATAAATTCACAATTTCAGAATATGTAAAGCATCTTGAATATGTAAAATCCACAATTGATTCTCTTCCCGACACGTCAGTCGGCAAGAAAATTCTCGTTCTTGACAACTGGAACGAATGGAGTGAAGGCCACTACATCGCACCTCATTTAGAATTCGGATTTAAAAAACTTCAGGCAGTACGTCAGCTTTTCACAAAATGTGATAATCTCCCCGATTACCGTCTGCCCGAAACATTGGAACTCGGGCCATATGACCAAATGTGGAAATAGTAACGTAAAGTCACTCATTATGGTGGTGAAACCAATGAGGCTGTCACGAAAAGAGTTACAGATTTTCTTGATATGGCGGCGAGCTCGGGGTATGAATGTGTTGCTGCATTTTCCCATGACGGAATTTTAAGACGTATGACGGATTATGTGCTTCAAACGCATATTCCTGCCAAGCTTATGCCAAGCATAAACTGTGCAATCGCAGTTTATGAGAATGATAGCTCGGGTTGGATAATGTAAAAAAGTCCGCACCGCAAAAATTATACGACACTTGATTTTTTGTAATGCACTTAAGCGACTGCTTAAGTGCATTTATTGTATAACGAAAAAGTGTGCAAAGCCAAAGCTATACTCTGCGGAAATTCCCGAAAATATAACATAATTCAAGTAATAATCCCCAAATCATTATTTAAAACACTTGCATACACAATGCTGCTTTTGCCGAAATTGCGGCGTAATTTATCAACTGTTTCTTCAAGTCTTTCGTGCTTTTTTGAAAAAATCTCATCTGCTTCAAACAAACTTATCTGATGTTCCCCTAAATCCTCAACCATATCAATTCCCGTAATCGTAAGCGAACGCAAAGGTTTTTTATAATCCCATATAAAAGGAATCATCAGAAGTGATTCGTTGTATATCTTTTGAGTTGATGATGTTGGGAAATCAAGTATTTTCTGTTTTGAAACAGTTTTAAAGTTTGTATCTTTGATGCTTACCGAAATTCCGCTGCACTTTAATTTTTTCTTTTTCATACGAAAGGTTATGCAATCCGAAAGTGCAATAATTCCCTTCTTTAAATCTTCAATGTTATAAATATCACGTTTAAAGGTCATTCCGTTGCCCACCGATTTTGGCATTTCACACATTCCTGCATAAGCAACATAGTCGCTGCTGTTACCGTTGGCAAACTCAAAAAGAGTTTCACCGTTTTTTCCAAGCAAAAATTTCAAAGCCTCTTTGTTGGAATTTGCAATATCCCCTATTGTTTTAATTCCTGCACTTTCCAAAGCTTTGGTTGCACTTCTCCCCACATACAAAAGATCGCTTATGGACAAAGGAAAAACGATTGTCTTAAAATTTTTATAATCAATTACAGTTGTTGCATCCGGCTTTTTGTAATCACTTCCCAGCTTTGCAAAAATTTTATTAAAGGAAACTCCCACTGACACCGTAATCCCCAGTTCTTTTTTTACCTCTTTTCTGATTTTTAGTGCGATTTCTTCTCCGTTGCCGAAAAGTCTTTCACTCCCCGTTACATCAAGCCAGCTTTCATCAATGCCGAATTTTTCAACTCTGTCGGTATACTTTTCGTAAATTCTGTTTATATGTTTTGAATAAGCCGAATAAATATTATGATGAGGCGGAACAACCACAAGTTCCGGGCACTTCGCCTTTGCCTGCCATATGGCTTCCGCAGTTTTAATATTAAATTTTTTCGCAAGCTCATTTTTTGCCAGAATAATCCCGTGCCTGTTTTCAACATCACCGCCAACCGCCATGGGAACATCTCTTAAATCAGGATTTAAAGCACATTCCACCGAAGCAAAAAAAGAATTGCAATCGCAATGCAAAATTGTTCTCATAATTTTTCTCCTTATGTGCATAATAAGGTATCGGTACAACTTATATTATAAGAAGCACCGGGCTTTTAAGTCAACATTCTGTTGAAAAGTAAAATTGTGTATACTTACACACAATTTCCTGTATTACAAAAAAATTTAGAAATTTTATATTTTTTTTGCAAAAAAGGCTTGACAATACTTCAAATATTTGGTATACTGTTAAAGCTGTCAGTTGAAGACCTCGAAAGATATTGGGCTGTCGCCAAGGGGTAAGGCATCAGACTTTGACTCTGACATTCGTAGGTTCAAATCCTGCCAGCCCAGCCATAAATTCCTTGGTTGGATACAGACAACATGGGCCATTAGCTCAGATGGCAGAGCACGTGACTTTTAATCACGGTGTCCGGAGTTCGATTCTCCGATGGCTCACCATAAAAGAAGAATCCTTGGGCGAGTGTTCTTAAGGACAAAATTTAAAAGAAGCGGTGTAACCACAGCGGTTGCACCGCTTCTGCCCATTTTTACGCAATTTTTTCATTTCGTATTTCTTCCATTAGAGATAATAATTCTTTTTCATCAGGTATGCTTATCAAAGCAACTGCAATAAATTCAATATCAATTTTAACCTTTTTACGTCCATCTACTTTTTCCGCATTGTGAACATTAATTCTCTTTATAAGAGTATTTACAATTTCGGGTGTCAGTCCCTTTAAATCCGTACAAGTTCTGATGGTTTTCAAAAAGTGTTTTAAATCAATATTATCTTGTTCTGCATCTGCAATTTCAGCTTCGGATTCAAATATGCTATCAGCAAGCTTCCGTTGTTCTTTTTCGTATGTTGCAGACAATCTTTCAAAACGCTCGTCTGTAATTTTACCAAGTGCATTATCTTCATACAGCTTTGTCAGCACACGGTCAATTTCATCAACTCTCGCTTTTGATTGTCCAAGCTTAAATTTTGCGTTTTTCAAATCTTGTGCTTTGGTTAATTTATGCTTTTTTGCAAACAAGTAAAGAAATACGGGTTCAAACTGTGCAATATATTCTGCCACCTTTTGTATAGTTTCAAGGACTATTTGTTCAAGTGCCACATTTCGTATAAAGTGAATGGTACAACTTCCGGTGTTGTCCTTATATGCAGAACAACGAAAGAACTCTTTATCCTCAGCTATACTTTTGGATGCACAAAAGTATAGTTTCGAGCCGCAATCTGCACAGTATGCAAGACCTGAGAAAAGACTCGTTCTGCCCGTAGCACTATTTCTTCTTCGGCTATTTCTTAACTCTTGAACTCTTTTAAAGGTATCTTCATCAATAATAGCTTCTTGTGTATTAGGAATAATCTGCCACTTACTTTCGTCATTTTCAATCTTTTTATGAACCTTGTAACTTAAAATTGTGGATTTGAAATTTACTGTACAACCCGTATATTGCCGATTTGCCAATATGTTTTTAACTGTTTCCGTTACCCATCTGTACGGATCGGTAATGTTTTTGTTTGAAACAGCCTTGCCCATTGAAATCCAATATGCGGTTGGTATCAAAATCTTTTCCCGTGTTAATCTTTTTGCGATTTTAGTGGGTCCAAGACCTTCAAGGCAAAGTTTATATATGTACCTTACAATCTCTGCGGCAGGTTCATCTATAATCCATTGTTTTGGATTGTCCGAGGATTTCATATATCCGTATGGCACTGACGGTGAAACTCTTTCGCCCTTATCGGATTTGGATTTCCACACCGCACGAACCTTTTTGCTCGTTTGTGCAGCATACCATTCGTTGAAAATATTATGGAACGGCATCATTTCCGTACCGCCGTTTTGAGAAGTATCCACATTTTCTTGAATGGCAATAAACCTTATACCAAGTGTCGGATATGTGATTTCAAGATACTTTCCAACTTCAAGATAGTTTCTGCCGAAACGGGACAAGTCTTTTACAACGATTGTTGCAATCTGACCTGCTTCTGCAAGTGCTTGCATTTCTTTGAAACCATTTCTTTCAAATGTAGTTCCTGATATGCCATCATCCACAAAGAACCGAGGATTAGGGAGTTTGTGCGTTTTTGCATACTGCATAAGGATTTCTTTTTGGTTAGATATTTTCAAGATAAACAATTTGTATCTGGACACTCTCCAACATTCTTTATCGATGAAAAATGGAAAGGAAGGATTTATAAAAATCACCATCATATTGCCATTGATTGTGGTGTAGTTTATGGAGAAAAGCTTGGTTGTGTTTGTTTGAACAATATGAACGAATATTACGTTTAACACAAATTAAAAAATTAAAAGGAGAACAACGATATGAAAAGATGCAAGATAATTCACATTAATGATGGGACAGGAAAGGTTTTAACTAATGGCGATAGACATTTTATGGAGGAATACACATGGGCAGAAAGTGCTATTGAAGAATATTTAGATAAAGGCTACGTAGTAAAATATATGATACCGGAATTTACGCCGGGAACTATAAAAGAAGGAAATCTAACATTTTACAAGGGTGGATTCACAGTTTATTTAGAAAAAGAAGATTGATAAAAATGCAGTAATTACATTATGAATTACTGCATTTTTTGTAGTTTTATTGACATTTATGCTTAAAAATGTTATAATTATAAGCATAGATGTGAGGTGGTCAATATGCGACACTCTAGCGAAATAATAGAGTTTATAAAGAGTAACAATGGAATTATAACTTCAAGTGATGCAGCTAAACATAATATTAAACGTGGTACATTGAAATATCTTGTAGATAAAGGAGATTTAATTCATTTATCACGTGGAATCTACAGTCTGCCTAATGCTTCATATGACCAATATTTCGCCACTCAGAACAGATTCCAAAAAGGTGTTTTTACTGGAGATACTGCGTTATACTTACTAGGCTTGATAGAAGATGAACCCACAAATTTATGTATGACTTTTCCGAATACATACAATGTCACTAATGCTAAAAAACATAGCATAGTTTGTTTTCAGGCTTCCGAGCCATACTATAGCACAGGCATAATATCCGTTTGCAGTCCATATGGAAATAAATTGACAACGTATTCAGCAGAAAGAACAATTTGCGATATATTAAAACCCAGTTACTCCTCTGATAAGAAAACGATAGTTACTATTATAAAAAAATACTTATCTTCGTCTAATGCTGACGTAGATTCATTGCTTTCTGTTTCAGAAACAATGCGTGTAAAAAAAAGACTTGAACCATATGTAGATATATTAAATACTTAAGTTTATTTAGGAGGGATACTAATGAATAAAGATATATTTATTTCATATAAAAATGATGGTGAAGGAAATAATTTTGCGGCCAGACTGTATGAAGATCTTGAAAAAGTTGGGTATAGTGTGTATTTTAATTCGCACGAACGAAGAAATGGAAGTTTTCCTGATAGATTGAGAGAGGCTATATCAGATTGTAATGATTTTCTATTAATTCTGTCCAACGGGTGTTTAGAACAACTAAAGGCTAACAATGAAATCGATTGGGTGCGCGATGAGTTGCTATATGCAAAAAAATATGAAAAAAATATAATTCCAATCTTAATTGGAAGCGCACAGATGCCTCAAAACAAAAATGATATGCCAGAGGAATTAAGATTTTTACCAGATCTCGATGCATGTTTTTTACCTGAACAATATCTGTGTGCTCCTTTTTCCCTTCTTGGAAATATGATTAACTCAGTGCCAGATAAAAACAGTTTATATAAAAATGACTCAAATAACAACCCCAACTACAATGTAAAAAATGATTTCGACTCCATGCTCAAAAAAGCTCAAAGCGGTGATGTAGAGTTAATGTATTATGTGGCTTGTTATTATCACAATGGAATATATGGCAATATAAATTATTTGGAATCTTCTAAATGGCTGAAAAAAATATTGACTACAGGACAGGAACCTTTTTGCTCATATGCACACTCGATGATTGCTGATTATTACTATAGAGGAGCTATGCCGGGTGAAGAACAATCATATGAAAAAGCATACTTTCATCGTGAACTTGCATCAAATGATGGCAATTCTAAAATGCAACTTGCTGCTATGCGCCGAATCGGCTCAGGCTGTGTGTTCGACTTCAATAAAATTGAATCTAGTTTTAATGATGTAGAAAATGGCGATAGTATTAGCAAAACAGAGCAAGCAATGTTTTATATTACATACGGAAAATTTGATAAAGCAATAGAGATATACGAAAGCATAGATTATTTAATGCCAGAGGCCGAATATCAATTAGGCTTATTATACAAATTAGGAGTTCATCAAGATCCTCCTCATCCAGATTATATAACATCAGGATATCATCTGCAAAACGCGGCTGATAACGGTCATGTACAGGCTGCCTACGAATTTGGCATGTTAAATTTTAATCCTACTGGAAAGTACAAAAAAGACTTCAAAAAAGCCGCAAAATACTTTAAGATTGCGGCTGATGCGGGCGTTGCGGAAGCACAGTATAAACTTGGTTGGATATATCAAAACGGTTTGAATGGTGAAAAAAACATCGAAAAAAGTATCGAATACAATAAAATGGCTGCAAAACAGGGACATATAGGTGCCGCAGGAAGTCTTGCACTCCTCTATCAGGAACCAGGACATATTAACTATCAAAAAGCTTTCACCTATGCTAAACAAGCTGCGGATGCTGGATATGCAAATGGGGCCTTTAGATTGGCCAATTTCTTGTTTTTAGGAAAAGGATGTAAGGCCGACGAAAACGAAGCATATCGATATTACAAAATGGCATTAGAACACGGAATCAATCATGCGGAGTTTATGATGAAAAAGTTAGAAAGAAATATTAAAGAGGTAACGCCAAATGAATAAAGATATATTTATTTCGTACAAAAATGACAATGCAGGAAATAATTTTGCTACTAGATTAAAAGAAGATCTTGAGAATAGTGGGTACAGTGTATATTTTAATCCAGATGAAAATCATAGTGGGGATTTTCCTGAGCGCTTGAGAGATGCTATAAAAACTTGTAAAGACTTTATTTTGGTCGTTTCACAAGGTTGCTTAACACAATTAATGGAAAATAATAAAATAGATTGGATTAGAGAAGAAATCCTTACTGCATATCAAGAGCATAAACATATAATCCCCATTATAATGAGCGGTGTAGAAATGCCTAAAGACAAAGATGATATGCCTGCAGAATTGCGTTTCTTACCCGATATTGACAATATAACTATGCCAGAACAATATAAGAAATCTCCATTTGAAGAATTGATTAAAGCTTTTATATCTAAGGCTGAAAAAGATGATATTTATAGAGATACAGATAATAGTAATTCGCAATATGATGTTCATAAGGATTTTGATGCTACTATTGGAGCCTTTTCAGAAGATACATACGACAATTTAACTTGTTTTAAAGCGAAGTATGAAGCAGCGGTAATGTATTTTTATGGTTTTTCTAATTCGATGCATACTACAGATCGTAATTTTGAAAAAGCATATGAATTGTTTGCAGAAATAGCAAGCTGTGATAACGATTACAAATCGGCAGCTGAATCAATGCTTGGAAGAATGTATTATGATGGTACTGTTCCGGGCGAAAAACAATCATATGAAAAATCATTAGATTATCATAGAAAATCAGCAAGTGGTAGTGTACATTTCGGTTATTCAGCTGCGAGAGTTGCTTTTATGCAACAATGTGCAAGAGGTTGTGATTTCGATTTTGATGAAATTGAAAACTACTATTTATCTTTTATCGAAAATGGTGATGACACGATAAAGATGGATTTGGCTCATTTCTATATGAATTATGGTCAGTTTGAAAAAGCTGCTGAAATATACAATAGTATGGAAACAACCAACCCAGTTGCTGAATATAAACTTGGTATGCTATATAAAAATGGTGTTTTGAATAATCCAATTAAACCTGACTTTATCCAAGCATCGTATCATTTTCAAAATGCGATAAATTGTGAATATCCATATCCTGATGCGGCTAATCAATTAGGATTGTTGTATTTTGCTCCTACTGGAAAATTTAGAAAAAATTTTGAAATGGCTCAGAAATATTTTGAGATAGCCGCTGATATGGGAAATTGTAGTGCACAATACATGTTAGGATATATGTATGAGTTTGGGTATGTAAAAAAAGATATTAAATTAGCAATACATTATTTTACAATGGCAGCAAATCAAGGTGAAATAAACTCATATCATCATTTGGCTATGTTATATCAACAAACCGAGTGTAAGAACTATCATAAAGCTTTTAGATATGCTAAAACATCCGCAAGCAATAGTATACCTGAGGGTGAATTTATATATGCAAATTTGCTTTATATGGGAAGAGGTTGCACTGCCGATGAAACAAAAGCACTCGAATATTATCATAGAGCTCTTGAGCATGGAATGGAACAGGCAGCCTTTATGATAGATAAGATTAATGCGAAAAAAATATAGAAAGGTGAGCTATTATGGATATAGATGTTTTTATAAGTCATCATACAGATTCCTCGATACATATAGTTGAAGCTATTGTAAATAATTTGGAATCTAAC
This sequence comes from uncultured Eubacteriales bacterium, assembly GCA_964492155.1. Classification (GTDB taxonomy): domain Bacteria; phylum Bacillota; class Clostridia; order RGIG6154; family RGIG6154; genus RGIG2094. Next base: position 8,139 of record CAZBJD010000008.1, on the reverse strand, counting down.
GGAATCAAGTGTTGGTATGCGCCAAGAGATACAAAAGATGATTATGCCGGTAGTATCACTCGTGCAATAAAGCAGTGCAAAGTGTTTATATTGGTTTTAAATAAAGATGCATCTGAATCTCCGCATGTATTAAACGAATTAAACGCTGTTACCAAACGACTTTCAAAGCGAGAAGAAGTTCATATCATTCCTTTTCATACTGCGGATAATGAAATCTCAGATGAAGCAGATTATTACATTGGAAGAATGCATTGGATAGATGCTATGACGCCTCCAATGTATCAAAGGATAGATGAATTAGTAGAAAAAGTGGCACTAACTCTTAATAAGAAGGTTGATTTGTCTCATATAAATAAAAAAACACCTGCTGAACAAAAGATAATTTCTAAAGTTCCGCAGGTACGAGATGTGTTTTATGGTCGTGACACTATTATATCTGAAATTAAAAGAATGTTTTCATCAGGCAATAGAGTGATCTTCCTTGAAGGAATTGGCGGTATTGGAAAAAGCGAAATAGCAAAACAATATGCTCTTAAATATAAATCTGAGTATAAAAATATTGTTTTTGTTACGTATAATGACAATTTAAAGAAACTAGTTTGCGATCCTATTGCTATTGAAATTTCAGGCGTAGAGAAAGGGACACAAAACGAGGATGATTTTTTTGAATCAAAAATGCAAATTATTCGTTCTCTTTGCAATGAAGATACACTAATAATTGTTGATAATTTTGATGTTAATGAGGATGAAAGTCTTCCGGCGTTTTTAGAAGGAAGCCATAGAGTAATTTTTACAACAAGAAATTCTCATAGTGGCTATCCTACTATTAAGATCGGGCCTATTGATGATGAAAAGATACTCTTTAATATCTTTGAAGAAAATTACGGAGAGTCTCTGTCTGAAGAAGATTCAGAGTGGCTAAAAAAAATTTTTTTACTTGTAGAAAATCATACATATATGATAGAACTTATCGCAAAACAAATGGAAGCCAGTTTTTTTAGTGCAAAGGAAATGTATGAATTAATCTCTCAAGGAAAGTTGCAAACGGATGTCCACGAATCTGTACAAGGACGAAGAGCTCAAAAAACAGCATTTGAGCATCTATCATCATTATTTAATATTAGTAATCTTTCAAACGAAGAACAGCGAATATTGACTATTCTTTCTTTAATTGGAGTAAAAGGTATTCCGGTAAAGTATTTTAAAGAATGGAGTAAAATATCCAATATGGATATTGTCAGCAATCTAATACACAGAAGTTGGATTAGAAAAGAATCCGGACAAAGGTTATCGTTACATCCCTTAATGGCAGAGGTAATTAAAGGAAACTTAAAACCAACTGTAGAAATTTGCTTTGACTTCGTCGAGCAAGTAGCTAATTTTGCAAACAGGGCATGGTATAGACCGGTAAAGGAAAATTTAGAAGTTGCTGATAATATTTGTTCTTTGTTAAAAACTTTTGCGCCATTTGAGAATGCAGAAATAATAGTATTAGAACCATGTATTTCGTTCCTGTGGCAAGTCGGTCATTTCGATGAATCTATAATGTATTCACATATGCTATACGAATCATCTCTGAAAAAATTTGGTGAAGCAAGTATGGAAACCGGGTTTGCGGCAAAGTCTCTTGGCGGATGCTATCATAATAGCAACAGGAAACAAGAATCTGTACAGTGGTATGAGCAAGGCTTAAAATCAATGCTTCTTGTTTCATCCGAAGACAATGAAGACCTTGCTATATCATATTCAAAAGTTGCCAGATGTTACGCTATGGATTTTATTCAAGACTTTGAAAAAGCAAAAGAATACTTTGAAACATCTCTGCAAATGCGAATAAGACTTCGAGATGCTTGGGCGCATGGAGAAGAAAAACATTTATTTATGACATCTCACAAATACGATTTGGATGCAGCTGAAGAACGTATCGGAGAAACATATCTCAGTATGGCACAAATGTATTTTAATATGAAAGATTATATTAATGCTATAAAGTATGTTAATATGTTTGGCGATATTGTTCTTCGTGTTAATGAAAATAACATTTCAAGTCTTGCCTATGTGTATTATTACTGTGGATTAAGCAGATATCACCTTGCACTTGAAGAAAATGAAAACAAAAATCTTCATTTAAACGAAGCTGAAAAGAACTTAAAGCAAGCTCTCGAAATTAATTTGAAAATGCGTGGAGAAATGGCAAATGATACTATTGTTGTGCAGGAATATTTAGCTGACACATATGCTGCAATGGATAGATATGGTGACGCTTCAAATGCTTATATGGCAGTAATTTCTATGTTGGAAAAGCTCTATGAACCAAACTGCGAGAGAATTATTAAAATAAAAGAAAAAATGATGTTTGACTCCAATTGATTAATTATATTTAAAATCTTGTGTAATTCAAAACATCAATTATAAATCAAACAATAGTATATACACGTGCAAAAGCGAGGGAAAATAATGAAACATGATATTTTTATAAGTTACAAATCCGAAGATTATGAAACAGCTAATTTGGTTAAGACAGTTTTTGAGACCAACCAATTTACCTGTTGGATGGCTCCACAATCGATTCCCGGAGGCAGCAGTTATGCTGAAGAAATAAATGGAGCACTTTATGAATGTGGTGTTTTTGTATTAATCTTATCCGAAAGAGCGCAAGAGTCAAAATATATAAAAAAAGAAATTGATCTTGCACTTGGTTTCAATAAACCTATTATGCCATTACTTATAGAGAACTGCAATATAAGTGGTGCTTTTAATTTCTATTTAACAGATGTGCAAAGATATGATGCATACTTGAATATGTCCTTAGCTCTCAAAAAAATGATCAAAGAAATAAATGAAAGACTAGGGAGAAAAATAAGCTATGTTCCCAATTTCTCCAATCTTGCTGCAGGAGAAACAGTTGAATTTGGTAGCTATATTCAAAATGATTCAATTTGTGCGAAAACAGAATTACTTTGGAAGGTCATAGATAAAACGAGTGATGCAGTACTATTATTATGCGAAAAATGCATTGAGCTCAGACCTTTGAACTACGAAAAGGATGCTAATACAACGTGGGGAACATGCACTTTAAGAAGGTGGTTAAATAGTGCTTTTTTATCTACTGCATTTGATGACGAGGAGAAGCAATGCATAATTCTTTCAAAGATAATAAATGAAGCAAATAGCGAACATTATACGACGGCTGGTAACGATACAGAAGACAAAGTTTTTATACTTTCGATAAGCGAAGCGGAAAAATACTTTGCGAGCAACGATGAAAGAATCGCATTCCCAACAGAACAGGTTCTATTGCAAACTGGCAATGAAACTGACAAAGGGATAAACTGGTGGTTAAGAACACCCGGCTATTATCATTACAGAGCGGCTATTGTTTCAAGTGATGGTCGCATTGATTATGATGGATACTCCGCTTCCAGAGGTAATCTTGCTGTCAGACCAGCAATATGGGTAAAAAACATATAACCGCCCAAAGCCTGCACTATAAAATAGGAACAATCCTCCTTTCAGGAGCCCAAAGTGTGTATACCCGCTTTGGGCTCTTGATATTTCAGGACTTACTCATAGCAAAAATTATTCATCCGGCAACATAGTTGTTTGACATTGGAGGTGTGTATTTTACTTTTTGAATCGTATATCCATCATGACTTCCATGCATGAGTACAATCACTTTGTCACTAACATCATCAATCGCGTCTAATTCTCCCCAAAGATCTCCTTGATTACCGCTCCACTCATTAAAGGTGTAGTTGTATTTTGAAATTGCATAAATGTCATACCAGCCTCCATATCTATGACAATTGTTTCGGAAAATGCTTAAAAATGAATAGTTATCATTAAAAAAACGAAAAGTATTATCGCGAAGAAAGTCTTCGTGGGATCCGACACAGGCAATACGATACGGAATAACATTTAAAACCCTATTTGCCAGTCCCAATGAAATTATTCTTTCAATAGTTTTTTGCCGATTACTTCTCTTTTATTGGCTATGTTTACCAGTTTTGCCAATTCATAAAGCTCCACTTCATCCGATACAAAATCCAACTCACCTATATTACTCTCCATAATTTTCTTGTCCTTTCATTTATTCTCCATTATCCGTTGGGGAAACGACTACATTATCTAAGCAACCAGAAACTGTAACATTAGCATAGTCTTCGTGAGTATGTGAGTATTCTCTAAAAGCATCATTGAAGAAATATTCAGCTTCGCTACGAAGTGATCTAACTCCAAAACTTTCCACCTCACCTGCAGTTTCGTTTAAAAACTCCTGCAATATAGGTGTGGCAATTTCTGTAATATACAGCCTATGAGACTTCGACGCTACATCACGAATACATTTTGCAGCAATATCTTTTACTGCATCTCCGGTTAACGGATTGAATTTAATAATAGCGTTCATTCGACCGATAACTTCGCGTCTGAATTTGCCAGTTTCAGCAAGTTTCAGTTTTGCTTCTTTGGTTTCTTCTCCAATTAAACGTGCAATATTATTTCTTCTTTCATTTTTTGTATCGTTGGAAACAACAGCAGGCGAAGTTGCAAAACCAAGCGTTTTTTTCTCTTCTACACAAATATTACTTGTAAAGAAGATAATACAGTGAGAAAGATCATAAAAAGATTCGCCGTTTTTTAATGTCTTGCCATTGGTTTCCTGTTTGCCTGTTTCCATCGCTTGCATTATGACTTCAGTGGCATTACTTGCTACTTTTTCAATTTCCTCAAATACAAAAACTGTATTTGGATTATCTTCCAGAATGGAGAATACACCGGGTTCATCAAAACCAACATATCCGGGAGCTGCGCCAGTCAGTCTTGAAATATCTGCTCTATCCTGGAACTGAGTGCAATCTACAGGACGATATGCATAACGATTATTCCTGTCAATTTGCTTATTAACCTCATTAACCAAAGCCTCAATTATTGCAGATTTACCGATACCAGTAGGACCATAAAGGAAAATTGAAAGAGGTCTGTTTTTTTCTTTTGTACCAAGATGGTTGCAAACAAGATGAGCAATTTTTTTAATATTGTCTTCCTGACCAAAAATCTCCTTATTAAGGTTTACAATCAGTTTGTCCTTATCAACAACAAGATAAGATTTGTTTGCTTCGGGAACAGTTAAACTTTCTCTGTCATATTTCATTTCTGGCTGAGGAGGAGCTGTCTCAACATGCTCGTTTTCATTCTCAGCACCAGAAGATTCCACCGTAACTTCTCTACGTTCAACAGGGGTGGGAATATTTTCGGAGAGGTTGGCACCATCAGTTTTGAAACTTTTTAAAAATCCCTTCATTTCTTCAAAACTATCAAATTCTACAATGCCATTCTCTAGCCAAAGTGCGATATTGCCATCGTTTCCTGTATATGTAACAGGAGCCTGCACACAAGTGAGAGAAATTTTATCCTCTCCATAATAGCGAAACTCTATAGTGCACTCAACATTGTTGCATGTTTCTGGCATTGTGGCATCTATAACGTATAATCCTCTTCCATTTCTTAACTCATCATGCAATCCTTCATATTCAGCATTATTACAAGAAACCATTTTCATCCAATTATTCATAATCTACACTCCTTTAAGCTATAGTTTTTTTCTTATTTATGATTCTGGTGTCGGGAATTCCATTTCTGCACCAGCTTAAATGTCCATGCCCGCCACACATTGGACAGCCCTCTTCAGGCGTTTGTTCAATAGCAACCGTTACAAATGGGAATGAAAGATCTTTCTCATTCAATTCCACCATATTCAGAGGTTCAAACGCTGGTGCAGTTAACGTTTCCGAACATTTTGTCATAAGGTAGTTTCTGTCAGCATACTTGTCCAATTTGCGATAGTATGGTGTTGTTGCCTCGTTGTATAAAAAGGACAAGATTTATTATTTTTTCATGGTTAGCCTCAATAGCACTTGGAATGTTTTATAACCATGCCATTTTGGATATTGAATCCAAGTTGCCAAGTTATATTGCAACTATTTCGATGTTGATTACTTTTGGAATTGCCATTTATGCGACTTTAAAAATCATGGGTATAAATTTGATGAAGTCACGACTGAATATGCTTGTTTTTTGTTTGTGTGGCACAAGTATTTTGGGCGGGATATTTTCATTGGGACATTTTCATTACATAGCTGACACATTATTAGATGGCTTGATAATCGCTATGCTATTCCCATTGGGATTATTATGTATAAAAAATTCATTTAATAATAAATTTGGAACATTGAGTTGTTCACTTCTATATTTTGCTATACTTGCTGCCACAGGAGTAGTAAGCGGAACAAAATTAATGCTGTTTTCAGGTGGATTTATACTTTTAGGCGAAATAATCGCTATAAGACTTTATACGCCGGAAAATAAAAAACTATGGTATTCTCACTTCGCAATCCTTACCTCATTATTTTTGGGAATTGCACTATTTGTATTAAGTAATACTGTAGATGTTCAAACACGCACTATTGGTTACTTGAATCCACAAAGTGTGCACGAATACAATATGTTAAAGAATTGGATAACAGGTGTAAGCTTGTTTGAATATTTTCCTAACAATTCATTCATATCAGATATTAATAGTGCTTATGCCGCCACATATGCTCACCTCTTAGTTTGTTTTGGATGGATACCTTGTTTATTAATAATGATAACTCAAATTACTGCCACTATTTTTATGTTTATTAATGCAATTCGCTTCAGAGATAAGAACAAAAAATTTCTTGGTATTATGTCTGCGCTAATGATAGGCAGTCATTTATACTTCTCAATTGGTTCTTCCTTTATCAGAACGCCGATGACGGAATTTGGAGCACCTTTTATAACAACTTATGGACTTGGATATTGTGTGTTGCCCGTGATGTTATATATATGGTTGGAATATTCAGAACGTGGGTTAACTCTTAAGAATATCGGTGAATTTCTCAAAATATTATTTTGTTCTGTTTTGGATGAAGATCCAGACTGGTATATCGATGATGAATTCAATGAAATAAATGAATTAAAGAACAATGAAAGGAGTTTTTATATGAACAATAAATTATTCGTCATTTCCGGACCATCAGGAGTGGGGAAAAATACGATTTTCAATGAGGTTCAAAAATCAGTGCCATATATAAATAGAACCATATCTGACACAACTAGAGATACTCGTGATGATGAAAAAAATGGTCGAGATTATAATTTTATTTCAAAATCCGAGTTTGAAGAGAATATAAACAAAGGTCAATACGTTGAGTACAACACATATGCTAATAACTACTATGGCACATCTTTTGAAGAAGTAAGGCACACAAGAACGAGTCCTGCTACTGCAATGATTATTGATGTTAATGGAGCAAAGAAAATTAAGGAAAATTATACCGATGCAATTACTATATTTATTGCTCCACCATCGATTGATGAATTAATCAAGAGAATCACTGAACGTAACGCAAATACTCCTGAAGAAATTGAAAGCAGAATTAAAACTGCTGAAAAAGAATTGGAAGAAGCTTGGGGATTTGATTACATAATCACCAATGGAAATCTTGAAACATCAGTATCAGAGCTTGCCTCAATAGTAAAGAGACATTGCCAATCATCTCACGATGAAAACGATCGTATAGGCAAAATTATAAAACCCGGGATTTACGAAGTTGGAGAAAACATTGAGGCTGGAACATATCTTTTTGTTGGTAAGGACAATCAGGCATTTTTAAGGGGGGGTACAAACTTCTAAACCATTACGAAGACTTTACATTTGATATTTCAAGTGATCAGACAAAATGCGAAATTAAACTCGCTAATCGTGATATTATAGAAGTCCATGGAGTCGTTCTTATGAAAAAATTGACAAAAATATAGTTTAAATAGTGAGTTAACAAAACATTCGAGAAAAGCGTAGTTAAGTTGGTGTTGCCTGATAAAATTCTCGACTATAATGATTGATTGGTTTGTGGCATTGCAGAGTGCCGACTCTCTCGGCACCTCTGCTACACTTACAGAAAAAGAACTTATTAAAACTGATACGATTGATATGATGGATTTTTTCATTTTGAAGTATCTCCGTTAAAACTTAATATCTTTTAGGATGATGCTATTGTCAAATAATAAACAATCGCACATCATCATAACACCAAGTCTGAATCCTATTTTGAAATT
>CAZBJD010000007.1:0-35013 GCA_964492155.1 uncultured Eubacteriales bacterium | reverse complement strand
TATTCGCCTTCGGCGAGCTTAAGGAACAAAGATAATATCACTTTTGATTTTTCAAACAATACTTGATAAATGTGCCGAAACAGCCTTTTCATTCGGATTTTTGTTTTATATACTCCGACGGAGTTATTTTCATAATTTTGCGGTAAACGTCATTAAATGTTCTCATAGACTGAAAACCGCTTTCGTATGCAGCAACAGTTATACTGTTGCCTTCTGCCACAAGCTGATTTGCATAGTTTATACGCATAGTGTTTATGTAAGCGGTTACGCTTGTTTCGGCGAATTTTGCAAAAATTTCCGAAACCTTTCCGCGGGGCATACAAAGCTCTTTTGCGATACGGCTTACCGTGATATCCTCGGTGAAGTGCTGGTTTATATACTCAGTTATTTTGTAAAACTCACGTCTGTCTTTTTTTGATGTTACGGAAATCTTATCTGTGGCAAAGTGGCGCATAAGTGAAAAATATAAAGCCGAAGCCAAACTTCCAAGCACAGGATTTGAAGTTGCTTTTTCCGCTCTGTGTTCGGGTGCCATTAAATTTATAATTCCTTCTATCTGCTCAACCAACCCGGGGATGCTTTCCATTTCTTTTAAGGTGATGTGCGTTTTTAGTGGTTTTACAATTACGCCCGAATTTAAAAGAACACTCACAGACATCTGACAAATATGTATGTCGGTGTGGTCGTGGTCTATCAAAAAGCGATGAATTGCAAATTCGCTGAAGACAACAATATCACCGGGGTTAGCGTGTATAATTTCACCATCTGCAAAGAATCTGCAGGGTTTATTATGCACGCGGCAAATTTCAATATTTTCGTGCCAGTGAAAATTATAATCACCTGCAGACTTGTGTATCATATTGTAAATCAGCTCCGCCTGCCGCCATTCTTTATATATCTGCTCCACTTTCCTCACCTCTGTATAATTATTTAACCATAAATTTAAAAGAATTACAATTAAAAAATAACAATGAGGCTGTCTAAATAAATATTAAAATTGTGGGGGTGGACACCCATATCCGCCTGTTTTTTCCGAGGCAGCAGGCTCGCTCCCTACAAGATGGATAATTGCTCAGAAAATTAAATTATCAAGACAATCCCTTTTTACCTTCCGGAAAAACACCCGGAACGGAAAATAAAAAAAGAAAACCTCAATTCTGAGATTTTCCTGTATTTTTTAAATTTATGAAATAATTCTTCTTGCTCCCACGTATCTTGCACCGTAGTAGCCTGTAAATACGTCTGAAATGATTACGCCTGTTGAAGCGTTTCCTGAGTGAACCATTTTACCATCGCCGATATATATTCCAACATGACCGATGCCATACATTCCTCTGTTTGTGAACATTACAATGTCACCGGGCTGTAGATTTTCTTTTGAAACTTCTACACCGTTTGAATACTGACCTGCTGCAGTTCTGTTAAGTTCGTATCCGAACTGCTTATACACATAAGACGTAAGACCCGAGCAGTCAAAAGCGTTAGGACCTGATGCTCCGTATACATAAGCCTTACCAAGAAGCTTTTTGGCAGATTCAGCAATCTGTTCGCCTTTTGATACTGCTGTAGAAACAATACCGTCTACAGTTGCGTAATCGCTGCTTACAAAACCGCTTGCATCGTTGAAGCTGATTTTGTACCAACCGTTTTCCTTACCTAAAATCGGGAAGGTCTGACCCTTGTATGAAGAACCGATAACTGCGTACTCCGTACCCGCACCTTCTCTTACATTTACAACCGAGCCTGTGATTGTTGCGGTCATTCTTTCGCCGACCGAAACTGTGAAATATCCAAGGTTCATATAACCAATAAGTCCTTCTGATGTTTCAATCTTTGCCCAGCCGTTTTCCTGAGAAATAACGCTGTACTCTGTACCTTTTGCACCTGTTCCGATAATTTCCGAATCGGTGCTTGCGGAACTTCTTATATTTACTACACCGCCTGTTACGGTGCCTTTTCCTATGTAATCGTATGCAAATGCGCTCATTGAAGACAAAATTGTTGCCGCTGAGATTATACCTGCTGCCAAAACCTTCTTAAGCGAAAATTTGTAACTCATCCAAAAATCCTTTCATAAGTTTTTTTACCCTACGCTGACTATTATACAACATACAGGCAAATATGTCAAGGATTTTTAACAAATTTCGTAACATTTTTTTAACAATTTGTTGTAAAATGTTGATTTTAAGCCGTTTTAAAAATTTGAAATTTTTGTGAAATTGTTTCAAAGTTTAAATAAAATGCCGATAATTGCACCCAAAACTATGTAACAAATCGGGTTAATTTTTGTTTTTAAGCACAATACTGTAAGAATTAAGAAGATTATAAGCTCTTTTAAACAGAAAATATCTGCAATTCCGGTAAATCCGGTATTTATAACGCACATCCGAAAAAGACTTATCCAAGCGGCTAAAATCATTCCTGCTACCGCAGGTCTTATTCCGTAAAACGCATAGTTTACAAATTTGTTGTCTTTAAATTTGGCAAGAATTTTTGCTACTATTATAATTACAATAACAGAGGGGGTTACAAGCCCTATAGTTGCAATCAAAGAGCCTAAAATTCCGCCCGCATTATAACCTGCATAGGTTGCCATATTAACACCTATCGGTCCAGGAGTGGATTCTGCAACTGCAATCATATCCGTAAGTTGCTCGGGAGTAAACCATGGATATTTATTTGCAATTTCAAATAAAAAGGGAACTGTTGCAAGACCGCCGCCGATAGCAAAAAGCCCCGTCTTGAAAAATTCGATAAATAAAAGTAAATATGTCATTATTTTGCCCCCGCTCTTACTGACTTATAAACAATACCGGCTAAAATACTGAGCACTGTAATAAGAGCTGCAGGGAAGCCGAAAAGCATAGCTGCAAGAGTTGCAGCCATTATTATTAAGGTAAAAACATCCACTACACCTTTTTTTGTTACACTGATAACGGTTTTCACAATCATCGCCAATACCGCGAGGCGAATTCCCGCAAGAGCCGACTGAACAAGCGGAATATCCTGAAAATTTGTAATGAGTGCCGCAATAAGAGTAATTATCACAAGTGAAGGGAATACCATTCCCGCAGTTGAAAATATAGCACCCCACACGCCTTTTCTTTTATATCCTATAAATGTTGAAACATTTACCGCAATAACGCCGGGGGTAAGCTGACCTATTGCGTAATAATCAAGAATTTCGTCTTCTGTGGCAAAATTCCTGTTTTCGACCAATTCTCTTTTAATCATAGGAAGCATTGCGTATCCGCCGCCAAATGTAAAGCTTCCTATTTTGGCAAAAATGCCGAATAACTGAAAAAGTTCTTTCATTTGTAATCTCCTAATCAATTTTATACACACGCTTTGCATTTTCCAGGGTTGCTTTTGCAATTTCCTCAAAGGTCAGACCTTTAAGTAAAGCAATATGCCGCGCGGTATACTCAACCTTTAAAGGATTGTTTCTTGTGCCTCTTTCAGGCTCGGGAGAAAGATAAGGGCAATCTGTTTCAATCAAAAGCTTGTCAAGGGGCACAAATTTTGCAACATCAACAAGTTTTTTTGCATTTTTAAAAGTAACTGTTCCTGAAAATGAGATGTAGTAACCCATATCAATCAAAATTTTTGCCATTTCAAGGCTGCCCGAATAACAATGAATAATTGCGTTTTTGGGCTTATGTGCAATCAGAATATCCATCATATCCTTATGAGAATCGCGGTTATGCACAACTATCGGCAAATCAAGCTCGTTTGCCAGCTCAATATGGCGGATAAACGCCTTTTTCTGAACTTCTTTGTTTGCGTCTTCGTGTGAATAATCCAGACCGCTTTCACCGATTGCCACAACTTTTTTATTGTTTTTTGCAAGAGTTCGTAAGTTTTCAATAAGGCATTCGTTAACATCTGCCGCATCATAAGGATGTACGCCGACAGCGGCGTACACAAAATCGTATTTATTCGCAAGTTCTACCGAATTAAGCGAAGTTTTATAGTCTGCACCAATGTTGACAACATACGAAATTCCGCCGTTTTTAAGCGAGTTTATCACTTCAAAGCGGTCTTCGTTAAATCTGTCATCATCCAAATGTGCATGTGAGTCAAAAAGCATTGTCAGTTTTTCCTTCCCGTAATTTCACGTCTTTTCTTTTTGCGTTTTTCTTTCTTTAATACAGAGGTGTATCTGAAATACAAAAATACTAAAATAATTGCAAGAATTACAAAAATCAAAAATGCGTTAAGCTTTGTAAACAGAGTATTTTTGAGAATTGCAAGGAGATTGAAGTTCTCGTTTTTTACTGCAACAAGATTTGCCTCCGCGATAAACTCACCATCATAATAATACTTTATTTCTCCAAGCTTTTCACCTTTTTTCACGGGAGCCCATTTGTCTTCGGCTACGCTGATTTCGTTTGTGATTAACGCACTGTCGTAATCATTGGGGACAAGTGCTTTTACAGTTCTGTCAACACACAAAACCGCATTGCCGTTCCAACAGCCTTTTACTGCAACTTGTGTTATAATTTCTTCTTCCGATGCAATTTTTACACTTCTGAAATTATTAAAGCCCTCCTGAAGAAGATTTATAACATCTTTGTATACGGTCATACCTTTGTTATCAGGGCTGTTTAAAACAATTGCAGCCAGTCTTCTGTCATTTTTTTCTGCAACTGCAATAAAGCTTGAATTATCCTTACCCACGTTGCTCATAATGCCTTTTGCAGCAGAATATGTGTAAGAACTGTAGGTATATCTGCTTATCAGATGATTTCTGCTTGAAAACATCCTGTCCCTGCCGCCTGCAGAAAGCGACGGAAGATAAAACACATCGGTTGATGTAATATCCATCAAAGTTTTGTTTTTAAAAGCCTTTTGGGCAAGCAAAAACAAGTCATTAGCCGTTGTTTTGCTTATTCCTTCGGGGTCATAGCCTGAGGGAGATGAAAAAACAGTTTCGGTCATACCGAATTCTTTGGCTTTTTTATTCATTTCCTCGGTAAATTTCTCAACGGAACCGCTGTGAGCGACGGCAAGTTCGGTTGCACTGGCATCCGAATATAAAAGCATCATATTTTGAAGATGCTGCAGCACAGTTAATCTGTAGCCGTTTTTCACGGCGGCAATATTTCCGAAATTATTATTAAAAGAAAGTTCGTTTTTAAATGTTAAAAGGTCTGTCATTTGAAATTTTTCAATAGACAAAACAGCCGTCATGATTTTTGAAAAATCACCGGGTCTGACCTCTGTCATACAATTTTCCTGAACTAAAATTGCGCCGTCATCCAGATTTGCCATAAGATATGTGGGTGCGTCAACAGTTTCTACAGGTTTTGCGTATACAAAATTACCAAGCATTAAAAGCATCGCTAAAATCGCTGATATCTTTTTAATCACTGCTACTCCTCCTGTTTAATACGCATTTTTATTTTTGCCGAAAACTGTCATAAAAAGTATTTTTATATCAAATCCTATACTCCAGTTTTCTATGTAATAAATATCTTTTTTTATTCTTTCTTCAATAGAGGTGTCTCCTCTTAATCCATTAACCTGAGCCCATCCGGTAATTCCGGGTTTTACTCTGTGTTTAATCATATATTTGGGAATTTCTTCCTTAAACTGCTTAACATATCCAATCTGTTCGGGACGCGGGCCGACTAAACTCATATCGCCTTTTAAAACATTAAAAAGCTGAGGTAACTCGTCTAAGTTTGTTTTTCTTAGAAATTCTCCAACCTTGGTACGTCTTGGGTCGTTTTCAACGGTCCAACCGTCATTTCTTGTGTCACTTCTCATAGTTCGGAACTTGTAAATTGTAAAGGGTTCGCCTCCGAAACCTACACGTTTTTGCTTGAAAAGAATGTCACCCTCGCTGGAAAGTTTAACCGCAATTGCAACTGCTGCCATAACAGGTGAAAGAATTGTGCATAAAACAAAGGCAGCGATAAAATCAAACACATTTTTTATGAATGAATAAAGGATATTATCAAGAGGTATGTACCTTGTATTGATAAGCGGAATTCCGTCAATTTCGTCAATCTGAGGCTTTGAAGGAACATAATTCACGTAGCTTGGGATAATCGAAGATTTAACTCCGCTTTTTTCGCATATCTCAAGAATTTTCCCCAACGATTTGTATTCTTCAATATCAATTGCAATAACAACTTCATCAATAATATTATCGGCGAGAGTTTTTTCAAGAAGGACCGTGTCAATTTTTTCAATGACGCTGAAAACTTTATAGCCCATTTCTCTGTGCTTTGAAATTGCATTAACATATTTTTCGGCATAATCGGTGCAGCCTAAAACTACGACATATCGCATATTGAAGCCTTTTTCGCGGAAAAATTTCAGAACAAGCCTTAAGATTGCTCTTTGAGCACCTACACTCAATGCTGTTATTGCCGAAAAAATGATTACAAAGCTTCGGGCATAGTCTGAAAGCTTTAAAATAAATATTCCTGCGATAATTACCATACCCATAATCAGGGAACTTCTTATACAGATGTAAATTTCATTTAAAATGCTTGTCCTTCTTACCGAAGAATACATTTTAAGCACATACTGACAAATTACAAAAGCAGGAACCGCAACAAAAAGCAGTGCCATATATCGCTCAAAGGGAAGATGAGGAGTTTGTGCAAAAAGCCCCATCCCAAATCGAATTGTCCATGAAAAATAAAATGCCAGAAGGACAAATAAAATATCAAGTATTATTTTTATTGTATTCAGTATTATTGCATTTTGTCTAAGCATTTAGTCCTCCTGTTACAGTTTCTTTAAAATTTTTACACCAAAATCCACAATAGCGGTAAATATGCCTTTTTTAAAGTGTTTTTTGTAATAAATACTCATACTGTCGTAAAAAGCTTCTTTGGCTTTTTTGCTTTTTTTACCCGAAGCACCTTTTATATGCGTTATTTCGCAATCGCCGAGATACCATATTTTAAGCCCTGATTTTTTTATGCGACAGCAAAGGTCAATATCTTCGCCGTACATAAAAAAGTCTTCGTCAAAGCCGCCTGTCAGTTTGATAGCTTGTCCTGAGCACAACATGAACGCACCAACCAGGCAATCAACCTGATAAACGCCATTATCGTCAAGATAGCTCAGATTATATCCGAGCCTCGGTAAAATTTTTGCAATTTTAAAAATCGTGCAAAACGAATTGAAAGGCGTGGGGAATTTTCTCTTACACGCTTGATCAAGTTTTCTGTCCGGCAAAACCACCTTGCAGCCTACTGCTCCCGCATCGGGGGTTTGTTCCAAAAAATCCAAGCACCGCATAATTGTGCCCTCTTTTACCACCGTATCGGGGTTTAAGAAAAGCACTGCATCTCCCGTCGCCTGCTTTAAGCCAAGGTTGTTTGCTTTGGAAAATCCAATGTTTTCACCCGAAAATATTGCTTTAACGGGAAGCGACTTTATAATTTCGCCGCTTCCGTCGGTTGAGGCATTATCCACAACTATTATTTCTGCTTCGGAGAATGTGTTTTTTACAGAGTCAACACAATCTTTCAAAAGCTCTTTTGTGTTATAGTTTACTATTATTACTGATAATTTCATTATTCAACGTTTTGGCTTACAAACTGAAAATACAAAAACATTTCTTTCATTTCATTGGTAAACTCGATTTTTTCAATTCTTTTTGTATTTAAATCTTCAACAAAATCTTTTATCGTAAGTACGTCATCTGCAATTTTCTTTGCAGCGGCAGGATTTTCTCCTCTATAGTAGTATGACACTACCTGATAGCCGGAGTACAAATAAGAACCGTAGCTGTCTATATTCATAGGCTGAAGCATAACAAGCTTTTTAGCATACTCCATAGCAACCTGATAAGCTCCGATATTTGAATAAACCGTAAGAGCATTCTGGTTTACAAGAAGTCCCTCGGGAGCAAGCTTTAAAGCTCTGTCAGTATCGGCAACTACCTGATCTCTGTCAGCACGTTCTGTAATTTTATGTGATTGTGAAGCTGCTTTGTACGAAAGACTCAGTGCATCATAGGGTTTTAATGATGAACTTGTTGAAAAGTATCTGTGTGCTAAAACATACTGCTCATTCGCATAAGCCGTAACACCCTTATTATATGCATTTGAAGCTGCTGCACTTAAAATAAACGGGATAATTAAGACAACACATATGGCAACACCGGCATACTTATTGATTTTATATTCTTTTTGCGTATCAAATACGAAAATTACAGCAATAAGTGCCCATAAAATAATTAAAAGTGCGTTGATTGAAAGGTCAAAGTCAATAAAGCTGTGTGCAATCAAAACTGTAGCACCTGAAACTGTTCCTGCAAGTATCTTTCTGTCAGCGGTTTTTTTGATTAAAAGACCTGCTGCTTTCACATAAAACATAACCAAGGTAAAAAGCCATGCCAAAAGTCCTGAAATTCCTGTTTCAACAAGTATCTGCATAATAAAGCTGTGTGCCTGTGTTGAACTGTAAAAATAAGACTGACTCATTCCGTAAAGGTCCTGCCATGCACCGCCGCCTGAGCCAAAGAAAATACTCTTTTTTGCAATATCAAATGC
Source organism: uncultured Eubacteriales bacterium (assembly GCA_964492155.1). Classification (GTDB taxonomy): domain Bacteria; phylum Bacillota; class Clostridia; order RGIG6154; family RGIG6154; genus RGIG2094. The sequence goes on along the minus strand of CAZBJD010000007.1, from coordinate 26,491 downwards.
GTCTTTATAAAAAACAAAACGTTCTTTGGCAGTGTCTGCACCAAAGCTGATTCCCGAAAGTCTTTCGGCAAGCTGGGCAGGAAGTACGGATGAAAACAACTGAGGCATTAACACAATCAAAACTGCGGTCAGAATAACCGCTGCAACGATAATAACAGCTGTAATGTTGAAATACTTCATATCTTTAAAGAACTTGAGTATAACATTTACAATCACATAAAGCACCGCGTAAATCACAAGACCTGCCAAAAGCCACAAAACTGCAGAAGCGGTATTTCCGCTTTCAACAAAGGCTGTAAACTTAGACAAAACCGCAATCGTTGCAACCACACCCGTTGCGGCAATTTCAAAAAATGAAAGTCTTGCTTCTTTATCCGCGAAAATCATATATACCGCAAAGGCAAAAGGTGCAGTTACCCACGCACCGCGTGAGTATGACATCAGCATACCGAAAGCGATGAAATACCCCAAAAAGCCGTTTACGATTTTAATTGTTTTTGAATTTTCTTTGTTTAAAGCACAGCTTATAAAAAGTGCACAAACCGTAAGAGCACCAAAAGCATTGTGATACTGAACAGTACCATTAAGCCATTTTTCGATTTCAGCTGCTGAATATGCCGCCGGATAATTTAAAACACCCGCTGCGGTAAACAATGAAATCAAAGAAGATACACCTGCTGCGATTACGACCGCAAACATTATTGCAGTTTTTCCGTCTTTTTCTTTTGCAACGCCTTTTGCAGCAAAATAAACCACAAGAACTGCAAGATATTTCAAAAACTCTGTAACCGCAAGACCTTTATTTACACCATACAAGCAAGAAAAACCGTAAAGGGCAACAAATACCAAAAGAGCCGTATCGGTGAGCACAGAGAAATTTATTTCCTTTGTGCAAAGTGCCATAATTGCCATAATCGCAAGGGCGATGCAGGCATAAACGGAAAAATCAAATTCAAAGAACAATCCTCTGAACATAACGGGAACAGCAATTAAAAGTGCCATTACCCAATATGAACATTTTTTTATTATCGTTTCCAAAACTAACTACCTCTCTTATTTAAGCAATCCGTCTGTAATGTCAAACACAGCTTTACTTAAGTCATTCATTTGTTTTTCGCTATCTGCGGCATCTTTTCCCTTTACAAAGAAATAGAACTTAATTTTAGGTTCTGTTCCCGAAGGACGGATAATAAATTTCTTGTTGTCGGGAAGATAAAATGCCAGAACATCTGATTTTGGAAGGAGAATTTTTTCTTCTTTACCGCTTGCTAAATCCTTTGCAATGCTCTTGCTGTAGTCATAGAATTTAACAACCTTTTCTCCTGCCACTTCTTCAATTGGTTTTTCTTTTAATGCCGCAACCATTGCCGCAATTTTTTTAGTTCCCTCCATACCCTCTAATGTTACAGAGTGCTGAAGCTCTTTGTAATAACCAAATTCTTCGTAAATTTCAATCAAAGCGTCATAAAGAGTCATATTTTTAGAATCGTAATAAGCTGCCATTTCAGCAATAAGCATAGATGCGACAACTGCATCTTTATCTCTTGCATAGCTGCCCGAAAGGTAACCGTAGCTTTCTTCATAGCCGAATACAAAGCGGTTTTCTTCGCCTTTTTCTTCCAGTCCCTTTATGATTTCGCCGATGAACTTAAAGCCCGTCAAAACATTTGTAATATCAATTCCGTACTTTTCGCAAATTCTGTCCGTAAGCTCTGTTGTGACGATTGTTTTAATAACAACAGAATCTTTTGGCAGCTTGCCCAGTTTATGTCTTTGACTCAACACATAGTTTACAAGCAAAACACCCATTTGATTTCCTGAAATGGGCACAAACTCACCTTGGGGATTTCTCACCATAACGCCAACTCTGTCGCTGTCAGGGTCAGTTCCGATAATAAATGAGCAGTCAACCTTGTTTGCAAGCTCGATTGCATATGAAAATCCCTCGGGATTTTCAGGATTTGGCGATTTCACTGTTGGGAATGCCGGGTCGGGCATTTCCTGTTCCTTAACCACATAGATGTTTTTAACGCCAATCATAGCAAGAATTCTTCTAACAAGCTTGTTGCCCGCACCATGGAAAGGCGTGTAAACAATTTTGAATTTATCCGCGATTTTTTCAACCAAATCTTTATTAATGCTCTGTGCAAATACATTCTCAAGATAAGCTTTGTCAACATCTTCACCGATAATTTCAAGAAGCCCGGAATTTTTTGCATCTTCATCAGATACAAGCTTTACGCCTGTAAAAATATCTGTTTTGTTAATGTTTTCCAAAACTTTATCTGCAAACTGCGGAGGCATCTGTGCACCATCCTCCCAGTAAACCTTGTAGCCGTTATATTTAGAGGGGTTGTGGCTTGCAGTGATAATAATTCCTGAAATGCAATTAAGATGTCTTATTGTGAAAGAAAGCTCGGGAGTCGGACGAAGCTCATCAAAAAGATATGCCTTAATTCCGTTGGCAACCAAAACCTTTGCTGCCTCAAAAGCAAATCTGTCAGAATAAAGTCTTGAGTCGTAAGCAATAGCAACACCGCGTTTTTTAGCATCTTCACCTTCTGTGCAGATGAGTGTTGCCAAGCCTTGCGTTGCACGTCTTACGGTATATATATTCATACGATTTGTTCCCGCACCTATGATACCGCGAAGTCCTGCGGTGCCGAAACTTAAATCCTGATAAAATCTTTCGTTAATTTCATTTTCATCATTGTTGATTGATTCAAGCTGGGTTCTTAATTCAGCGTCCAGTTCATCATATTTAAGCCAGCTTTCATAGTTCTGTCTTGCGTTTACCATAAATTTCGCCCTTTCTCATTAAAATTTATTACTTATATATATAATATTCCAAAATACTTGCAAAGTCAAGAAAAATGCCCCAAAAACTTAGGTTTAAAACTACAAAAAAATGTAATAATATTATCAAATACAAAATTTTCCCAAAAGGAGTGTATTAAATTTGAAGAAAACCAGCAACAGACGGGTTATAGTTCTGTCCGATCTTAATTCAGGTTATTTTGAACAGGCGGTTTTTTATATAAAAGCCAACGCCGTAAGCTCTGAAGACATTTTGATAAAAGAGGCAAACAGTATTGTAGACGAGTTTTCCAAAAAATATGCCTTAAGAAAATGTGCATCAAAATCAAACAAAAAATATGCGACGCATAAACTTTTCGCCGCTATATTTGCTTTTTTCTGCCTGTGCTTTACTCTTTACCGCATTTTTCAATAATTTTCAATGCAATTTTTATGCCGTCAACTGCAGATGATGTAATTCCGCCCGCATATCCGGCACCTTCGCCGGCAGGATAAATACCTTTTATGCTTGCCTGAAAGTCATCGTTTCTCACAATTCTTACGGGAGAAGAACTTCTTGATTCGGCAGCGGTAAGCACCGCGTCATAAAGGTCAAAATTCTTGATTTTGTTTGCCATTCTGGGAATTGCCGCTTTTAAACCTTGACATACAAATTCCGGAAGAACTTTTGTTAAATCTGCTTTTTTTACGCCCGGTTTACAGGTAGGCTCAACATCTCCAAAGCTTTCCGAGGTTTTATTGTTTAGAAAATCACCTAAAAGCTGACAGGGGGCATCATAGTTTTCACCGCCTGCAAAGAATGCACGTTTTTCGATTTCACGCTGAAAATCAATACCCGAAAGCTGACGCCCGTTTGCAAAATCGCCGGGATTTACGCTGACAAGAAGTGCACTGTTAGCGTTTTTTCCGTCTCTGGCACGATAGCTCATTCCGTTTGTAACAACTCTTTCGCTTTCGCTTGTTGCTCCTACAACGTAACCGCCGGGACACATACAAAAAGTGTAAACTCCGCGATTGTTGTTCAAATGCTCGGAGAGTTTATAGTCGGCGGCAGGGAGTTTTTTATTTTCTGAGCCGTACTGAGAAGCATTAATCATCTTCTGAGGATGTTCAATTCTTACTCCCACAGAAAACGGTTTTGGCTCCATAATAATATTCTTTCTGTCAAGAAGGTCAAAGGTATCTCTTGCACTATGCCCGATTGCAAGGATAAGGCAATCGGTATCATAGTCTTTATCTGCCGTTACTTTGGAGATTTTACCGCCGTCTGTTACAAAATCCAGCATTTTAGAGCCGAAATGAAATTCTCCGCCCAGAGAAATAATTTCATTTCGCATATTTACAATAACTTTTCTTAAAACGTCAGTACCGATATGAGGTTTGGCAAGATACGTTATATCATCACCTGCACCAAATCTTGCAAACACCTCTAAAACTTCTTTTGAAAGAGCACCTGAAATTCCGGTGTTCAGCTTGCCGTCAGAAAAAGTTCCGGCTCCGCCTTCGCCGAACTGAACGTTTGACATTTCGTTAAGCTCACGCTTTTCCCAGAAATCATTAATATCTGCTGCACGCTCGTCAACCTGTTTGCCCTGTTCAAGTAAAATCGGGCAAAGACCTGCCTTTGCAAGATAAAGTCCGCAGAAAAGCCCTGCAGGTCCCGTACCCACAATGACAGGTCTTTTTTTAGAACTGATTTCTTTTATTTTATCTAAAAGTATCGTTTTTTCAACATATTCACTTTTTTGGATATATACTTCGACGGTATACACATACAAAATGTTGCTTTTATTTCTTGCATCAATTGATTTTTTTCTTATTTCATATTTATATATGGTCTGATGTCCGCACTTTTGTTTAATTTTATGCTCAAGCTGATCCTTTGTATGCGTAAAAGGCAGTCTGATATCAGAAATTATCATAATTTTTACCTCTTAATACTAAGGGCGGCACTTTTGCCTGCCGTAAATCCGCTTGACCACGCCCACTGCAGATTAAATCCGCCGCAGTCACCGTCAATATCCAGAATTTCTCCGGCAAGATACAACCCCTTTACTTTTTTTGATTCCATAGTTTTTTCGTTTATATCCCGGGTTGCAATTCCTCCTGCAGTAACCTGGGCGTTTTTCCAAGGATTTGTTCCGGTAACTTCAAACTCCCATCCCTTTATTTTATTTGCAAGCACTTTGATTGTTTTGTCTGAAATCTTTGAACAGAGCTGATTGAGTTTTAAGCTTTCATCGCTTTCTTTTAAAATTTGCCTTGCAATCTGTTTGTTAAGCATTCCGTTTAAAAAGTTCTCACATTCTATGTCCGAAAGATTTTTTCTGCGCTCCGTTAAAATGCCTTCAATTTCATAAAATTCATATTTGGGGATTAAATCTATCTTTATTTTTATATCCTTATTTCCTTTATTTAATCTTTCGGACGCTTCGCGCGAAAGTTGGAATATCGGAGGCCCTGAAAGACCGTATTCTGTAAACATTACTTCGCCGTATTCTTTTTTTACAGTTTTTCCTCCGCACAACAGCGTTGCAGTACCCATAAGCTTCACGCCTTTTAATGCACGCACCCTTTTTGTATCGCACTTCAGCTGAACGAGGGCGGGGAAGGTTTGGGTTAATTTATGTCCAAGCTCGGTAACAAGCTTGTATGCCTGCCCGTCTGTTCCGAATTCGGGTGCTGCTTTTCCTCCCGTGCATACAATAACTCTCTTGGCCTTAACGGTATCGCCGTTTTTCTCCGAAATTATAAAACCTTCGTTAACCGGTTTAATTTTCGCAACCTCAAAATCCGTTATTTCAAAAATGCCTTTGCTTTTGGCTTTAAGTCTTAACATATCAACAACAGCCGATGCCTGAAGTCCCATTGGATAAACCTTTCCGTCCTCAAGCTCTGCAGGCATAATCCCTATTTGCTCAAAGAATATCATTGTCTTTTCAAAATTATATTCGGTAAGTGCCGGCACGGCAAAGTCCTTGTCATTTCCGTGATATCTTTCAAGAGAAAGGTCTTTGTTGGAAAGATTGCATCTTCCGTTGCCTGTAGCAAGAATTTTCCTTCCCACTCTTGTACCTTTTTCGAAAATGGCAATTTTCAGGTCTTTGTTGCTTTGTGCAGCACAAATCGCCGCAGCAAAACCCGCTGCACCGCCGCCTGCAACTGCAATATCAACATTTTTTATATTCCGAACAGCATCAGAATTCATTATACCACCTCATAAGTTATATTATATTTGTTTAAGACTTATTTGTCAATTATCCTTCGGTAATTGACATTTTTGATGAAATAATATAAAATTAAGGTAGGAAGAAGGAATTATTTATGAACGTTTACGATTTTTATATACCGATATATGAAAGTCTGCAAGATATTACTCCGCTGAAAAAAGACTGCGGTATGCTTTGCAACGGTGCCTGTTGTAAGGATGGCGACGAAAAAACAGGGATGCTTTTGTTTCCTCATGAGGAAAAGATGCTGGAAAATGTTTCATTTGCGGAAATTGAAATTTCAAATTGTGAGTATGGGGAAAGCGAAATTGCAAAGCTTTTTTTCTGTGATGGGCAATGTGACAGAAAATTCCGTCCTCTTGCCTGCAGAATTTTTCCCCTTATGCCATACTTGAAAAACGGGAAGCTTACGCTTGTTATGAATCCTATGGCAAAAAATCTCTGTCCTTTAGCAAGGAGCCTTGACGTTTCCGATTTGGAACCTATGTTCGTAAAAAACGTCAAAAAAGCAATGAACAGAGTCTTGAAATTGAAAGACGGCCGTGACTATATTATGATGCTCACCGAGATTGCAGATGATTTTGTTAAAATCAACAATAAATTCACAAAGTAATTTCACCAATTATACACTTATTTAGTGTATAATTAACTAAATTTTAAAGAAAGGTAAAAAGCAGATGAAAAAAACTTTGTTTGTTACCCTTTTATTGATAATAACTGCATTTTCTTTTTCCGCTTCGGCTGAAAGCTATTTACCAAGGCAGGAGTTTATTCAGATGATAAACTCCTGCCTTGATATATCATCGGATTCCCGTGCGTATATTTCTGACGTACCTGTTTCAAGTACCTATTTTGAAGATATACGGGCTGCAATTGATTACGGATATATTAAAGGCGATGAAAACGGTAAAATCAACCCACGCGATTTTCTCACAAGAGCAGAGGCTGCCACTATGCTCGGCAGAATTATGGGAACCTATCCTTGTGATAACACCGGATTTAATGATGACGAAACCATTTATGACTGGGCAAAGCCGTCCGTAAAGAGTCTGACCGACCTTAAAATCATTACAGGTCACGACGATTATACATACCGTTCCGATGACTTCTTAACCCGTGAACAGGGTGAAATTATAATGTCGCGAATGAAAGCAAATCTATTTGGCGGCGGCGACGGCAGCGAAAACTATCCTTACGTAATTTCATCACTTTTCCATTTAAGAAATATTTCTCTCAATCCCGACAAATATTTTATTTTGGGAAATGACCTTAATTTGCTTAACGCCGATTATATTTTTTATCCCATTGAAATTTTCAGCGGTACATTTGATGCAGGCGGATATAAAATTATTGGGTTAAATTCTTCGGGAAATGTCAAGTCAGTTTTCAGGCAAATTGACAAAAACGGAAAAGTGATTAATTTAAAGCTTTCAATCCCCGAAAACTATTTTTCAATTGCAGATGTAAATTATGGTACTATTGAAAATTGTGCCAATATTTCAGGTACAAAAGCTGTAACCGTTAAGCTTGACTGCGAGTATGCAGGCAATATTCTGAACACGAACTACGGAACTGTTAAAAATTGTTATAACGCTTCAACGATTTCATATGATTACGGAGTTGTTTCTGGAATATGCGGTACAAACCGCGGTCAGATACAAAATTGCTTTAATACGGGCAATTCTTCCGAAAGAGGTGCAACAGGAATTTGTGCACTCAACTATGGAAGCCTTGAGAACTGCTTCAGCACAGGCTATCTTTCGGGCGAAGGCAGTCGTGCCATTACGTCAAAAAATCAAAAAGGCAATGTAAAAAATTGCTATTACACTTCGAAAATGATTTCTTCGGGTGAAGAAAAAATAACTTCCGAAGCTCTTGTTTCAATATTTTCGGATTTCGATGAATTTCAGCTTACGGAAGATTACAATTTCCCTACATTAAAATCAAATCTGTACTGCTCAAACGAAAATTATACCGATTTTGGCGGCGGTGACGGAAGCAGAAGCAATCCTTACATAATTTCAGAGCAGGAACATTTTCTGAATGTAAAAAAATACCCGGGTTCGCATTTTATCCAGACAAAAGATATTTCGCTTACGGGAATTACATCATTTGAACCTGCAGGAAGTAATAACGTCCCCTTTACAGGCAGTTATAACGGCGACGGATATAAAATAACAAATCTGATTTTGTATTCTCCTTCGGGCGATAATCTTTCCATTTTCGGAGTTAACTCAGGAACGATAAAAAATGTGCATATTTCAAATAGCATTATTTACGGAAATCTCAATGTTGCATCACTTGCTGTTGAAAATTCAGGCGTTATTTCAAACTGCTCGTCTGATGCATATATTGACTGTGTGTCAGGAGCAGGTCTTGTAATGAACAATTCGGGTGAAATTTCAGAATGTGCATTTTACGGGAATGTTCGGGGCAAACAGACAAGCAGTGCGTTCGTATATGCCAATTTTGGTGTAATTGAAAACTGCCTGCTGGAAGGAAGCGTAAAGGCGGCGAACTCAGGCGGTATAACTTATATTAACAACGGAAATATTATTTCAAGCTGTTGCTTTGGTGAAATTTCAGGAAACAAAACAGGTCTTCTTTCGTATGAAAACAACGGTGAAATAACAAAAAGCTATTATCTTGGCAACTCCAACGCAACAGTAATTACAATAAGGAATATCGAAGCTTTCCCGCGAACCGAAGTTCAGGCAAAATATCAAAGCTCTTTTGAGTTGTTAGACTTCGATATATGGAGTCTTACTGACTCTTTTCCGCAGCTTGCAAAAAATTTAAAACCTGATTCTCCTGCTGAAAATACAACCGATTTTGCAGGGGGGACAGGTGAATTCAGCAATCCTTTTAAGATTGTAACACCCAGGCATTTTGTGAATATTTCAAAGTATCCGTCAAAAAGCTTTATACTTTTAAACGACATTGATTTAGGCAATATGTCAAGAGAGAAAAGCTTTAAAACAATTGAATTTTTCAGCGGATATTTAAACGGTAATTCCCACACTTTGACAAGTCTTAATCAAAAGGGGATTTCCTCACTTTTCGGCACAAACTATGGCATAATTACAAATCTGACCTTAAATAATTTTACACTTTACGGTGAAACTATAGCTCCGGTTGCACTTACAAACAACGGCATTATTACACTTTGCAGAAATAATTCCGACATTTCGGGAAATGTTGTATCGGGTATTGCGGCGGTGAATAATTCTGTTGTTGAAAGATGTATAAACAACGGAAATTTAACAGGCAGTTTTGCTGCAGGAATTTCTGTTTCAAACACAGGTGAAATTACAGATTGCCTTATTTCAGGTTCTGTTTCCGGTAATGATGTAAATTCAAAAATTTTGGGTGTTTCATCGGGCGGAAGCATTTTATCGTCTATAGTAATGGGTGACCTGTATTTCAAAGACGGCATCGGTGAATTTTACCCTGTTGCGGATACTGCTTACAGCTATTGCTACTATCTTGACAGATACAACCGTAAAGAAAACGGAAATGTAACTTTTTCACAACTTATTTCAAAGAAAAATCTTTACGGAATTAACTTTACCGATATATGGGTAAATGATGGCGGAGAGTTTCCGTATCTGTCGGAACTGTCAAACGAAAACTTAAAAACTCCCGAAACTTTTACATCCGGTGACGGAAGCAAAGAAAATCCATATGTTGTTTTAACATTAAATGACCTTTACAATATAAGAATGTACCCGGAGTCGCATTTCACGGTTTTAAGCGACATAGTTGCAGGAAACCTTAATACAAGCGGCATTTTGAACAACGGAGGCAAAGGGTTTACACCAATAGAAAACTTCAGCGGAACATTAGAGGGAAATAATTCCATTATATATGGTATTGAAATACTTTATTCAGACCTTGAAAACGCAGGCCTTTTTACCCAAAACTACGGCATTGTCAAGGATTTGGGCTTTTCGGGCGTGAGAGTTGAGGGTAAAAATTCTGCCGGTGCGGTCTGCGGCATTAATTACAGTTCTGTAAGCAATATAAAAATATTGAATTCACGAATAGGTGCTGCCGAAGGCGATGCAGGCTCGGTATGCGGTATAAATTATGGTTCTGTAAGCTATTGCACCAACTTTTCCGATGTTTTTGCGGCGGCAAACGGCGGCGGTATTGCAGGCGTAAATCATAAGAATATTTCATCTTCCACTAACTGGGGAGGAGTTATTACTGTTTCAGACGAAGACAAAAGTTATGCGGGCGGTATCACAGGAACAAATCTTATGACAATTGAAACATGCGTAAATAATGGTAAGATATTTTCCTACTCCGATAAAAACAGTGCTTACGTAGGCGGTATCGCAGGATTTTTAAACGGTAGTGTTAAAAATAGCTACAACACCGGCGAACATACTGCGAAATCACCCTCGATTGCTCTTGCAGGAGGTATTGCAGGCGGCGGTGATAAAATGAAGATTTCGGGCGTTTATAACATCGGTTACGGACTGACATCAAGTGCAACAAGCTATGTTGGCTCAATCGCAGGTTCAGGAACTGGTAATATTTCAAACGCATATTATGACCACACGCTGACTACTACGTGCAGCGGCGAAAACATAAGCGAACTATCGGTATTTGCAATTTCACCTGATGATTTTTCAAATCTTGAAAATCTTACGGCATTTTCTGAAAGCATATGGACAATACCAAAAAGCAGTACATATTATTATCCGCAGCTTAGAGATAATCTTCACATTTCCAAAACATATGCTGATAACGTGCGTGATTTTGGCGGCGGTGACGGAAGTATTACAAATCCTTATAGAATTTTAACAGCCGAGCATTTAAACAATGTAAGAAAATATCTTGGCAGTTCCTTCGCTTTGATGGGTAATATTGATATGAGAAAATATTGCAGAGAAAACTCGTTCGCACCGATAGGTGACAATATTTTCGGATTTTTCGGCACATTTATGGGTAACGGTTATGAAATAATCGGACTGGAAACCAATGTGTCGAATTATGGCGGTCTTTTCAGGCAAAATCACGGCGAAATTTATAATCTTACAATTTCAGACGGTAAATTTACAGGGGATACTGCAGGTGCAATTTGTGCTCTTAATACGGGACTTTTATACGGATGTTCTTCGTCATCTGAAATCAACAACACAGGTAGCCGTCATTTAAGTACGGGCGGCATTGCAGGCATTAATAAATCAAGCGGAATGATAGTTTCCTGCAGCAATACGGAAGATATTTCGGGCTCCGCACAGAGTGCCGTAACAGGCGGAATTACATCTGCAAACTATGGTATTATTGCCGGTTGCATAAACTATGGAAGCGTTTCGGCAAATGCCCATTCTCTTTCTGTGGCAGGAGGTATTTCAGGTTATAATTTCGGAACGATTTCAGACAGTGCAAACATTTTGCCTATAACTTCAACCACCCCTTCGGTCGGCGAAACAATAGCGGGGGGATTATCGGGAACAAACGCAGGCAACCTTGTTAATTGCTACTCTGCATCAGAGTCGGTTTCAGGAAAGATTTACGGCGGGGTGACCGCAAACAACAACGGGATTGTGATAAATTGTTATTACAACAATGCGGTTGACATTCCTTGCTCTCTTGGAAATTGCGAAGCAACCGGAGCGGAAAAATTTGCACTTACGGATAAAAATACATTTGAAGGATTTGATTTTTCCGAAATGTGGTATGCATCAGGCTCACACTTTCCCGTCCCAATTGAAACTCTGTATTAAAAATTAGTAGACATTTGGTTATGGTTGTGATACAATAAGTAGTACATAGGAGGAATAGAAAATGAAAAAACAAATTTTAGGATTTTTGTGCGGTGTTGTTTTCACACTTGGTCTTGTGATGATTCCCGCCGTTGCAGACAGTGTTTCAAAGTCAATTAATGTTTTGGTTGACTACGTAACCGTTACTTTAGACGGTGAAGAAGTTGATGTTTCAAACTTCGTTCACGAAGGAAGAACTTATTTGGGACTTCGTGATATGGGCGACCTTCTGGGTCTTCAGGTTGACTGGGACGACAAAACTCAGACCGCTATTTTAACATCGCCGGGGAAAACTCCTGTATGGCCTTCAAGCGGTATGCAGACAATTGATGTACCCATTGTCAAATCAACAACTATGACAGTTAAGGGCGAAACAATCGACCCTGCATGGATTACCGAAACATATAATACATATAAAAAGCAGTATCCATCAGCATCTGACGAAGACATTAAAAATGCAATTACTCAGGACGCTATATGGATTACATTCCAGGATGAAATGTTTGAAAAATACAGTATTTCGGAAACTGAAGAAATGAAATCAGAAGCGGAAGCTTCCTATCTTGAACTTGCAGATATGTACGGCGGAATTGAAAGCCTTGAACTTATGGTTGCAAGCAACGGATTTGACGTTTCAGAATACAAAAACGATTATATTGATAGCTTTGTAGAAAACGAAATGATGATTATGCTTACAGAAAATCTCGAAAAGGACAGCGAAGAAATTGCTGCTCTGAAAGCAGAAAAGAAGGCTGAATTTGACAAAGATAAGTCTTTATCGGAATTCCCCAAAGCCACTGTTAAGCATATTTTAATTCCTTCGGGCGATGGTGCCGAGGATGAAGCGAAAGCAGTTCTTGCAAGGCTTAAAAAAGGTGAAAAATTTGAAACAGTTTTAGAAGAATATAAAGAGAATGATCCCGGTATGCCTGATGAAGGCTATGAAGTTTATCTTGGGGCAGGCTTTGTTACCGAATTTGAAGAAGCGTCAGTTGCACTTACAAAAGGCAAATTTTCTGACGTAGTTGAAACATTATACGGTTATCATATAATTTATTGCCTTGAAAAAAGCGAAACAATTGATTTTGATGAATATTTTGAAATGAACTTCGCCGAGGAGCTTAACGAATTGCTTAACAATGTTTACACTTCATGGGTAGAACAGGCTGAAGTTGATGTTACATGGGGATTTTAATAATTAAGCCATAAAAAACGATAAACGATGTGCATTTGCACATCGTTTTTTTGTAAAAATCTGTTGACAATACGGGGCGGTTGTGTTAAACTCATTTTGTTTGAAAAGATTTTGAGTATAACTCACTGGAGGGGATAGGTGTGGAAGGTTTAAATCTTTTTACTAAATTAAGTGCTGCCCTTGAATATTCAAGCGAGGTTGAAAAAAAGATTGCAAGCGAAATTTTAAGCAATCCCAACGACTTTATTACTTCATCTATGGCAGAACTTTCAAAAAAAATCGGAGTTTCTCAGGGCAGCATAAATAATTTTGCACAAAAAGCCTGCGGCGGCGGGTTTGCAGCTTTAAAGCTGCAAATTGCCAGTCAGCTTTCAACCCATAAGCAGCTTAATTTTTCCGATGTAAGCGATTCCGATAACGCTAAAGATATTCTGCACAAAACCATAAATCAAACTGCGTTGGCGTTTGAAAATACGCTGGAGCTTAACTCGGCAGAAACTTTAAAAGCTGCGGCTGATTTGATTTTAAACGCTAAAAAAATTGAACTCTACGGAATATATATTTCGGGAATTGTCGCTAACAGCTTTTATTTTCATCTTTTTCAGCTGGGCCTTCCTGCCAGCTATGTAAGCGATGTGCTTCTGTGCCCTGTTTCGGCAACCCTTCTTGATGAAAATGATGTTGTTATCGCAATTTCAAATTCAGGGCAGACAAAAGATATAATCGACGCAGTAGAAATCGCAAAAGACAATGGTGCTAAAATTATTTGTCTTACCTCAAATCCTTTGTCACCTCTTGCAAAGCTTTCTGATATTACACTTCATGCGGCGTCGTGCGGCACAAACGTAGGCGGTATATCGTCGGAGGTTGAGCACTCGCAAATGATACTTGCTGATGCTATTTGTTCTTATATAAGGCACCGTGTGGACAAAGACGGTGAAAACCGCTACTACAAATTGAGTAAAATTTTAAATTCACACAGTATAAACGATTAAAGGAGCTTTCAAAATGAATATTTTCCAGTCCTTAAAAAAATCCAATGTCAGAAACGCAGTTATGATTGGGTTGCTTTGCTCAATTTCATATTTAAGCGTATACTTTGCAAGAAATATTTTAGGTGCAGTAACTCCACAAATTGTAGAAATGGGGATTTATACCGAAGAATATATAGGCGTGGTGTCTTCCTTGTATTTTATATTCTATGCAATTGGTCAGCTTATTAACGGGCTTATAGGGGATAAAATCAACGCAAGGATTATGATAAGCTTCGGACTTATTCTGGCAGGCATTACAAACTTTATTTTCCCTTATCTTCTCGGCAATCCGACGGCAGCGCAGTTTACTTATGGAATGACAGGATTTTTCCTTTCCATGATTTATGCTCCTATGACAAAGGTGGTTGCAGAAAATGTGGAGCCTGTTTATGCCGCAAGATGCAGTTTGGGATACACCTTTTCATCATTTTTCGGTTCGCCTTTAGCGGGGGTTGCCGCCGCAGTTTTGGTGTGGACAAATGTGTTTATAACTTCAAGCGCAATACTTGTTATAATGGGAATTGTGTGCTTTGTTGTTTTTCTTACACTTGAAAAAAGGGGAATTGTTAAATACTATCAATATGACAAGCCGAAAACGGAAAACAAAGGAAGTCTTAAAACGCTGATTGACCATCACATTATAAAATTCACTTTAATATCGGTTATAACAGGTGTAATACGTACAACGGTTGTATTTTGGCTTCCTACATATATTTCACAATATCTTGGTTTTTCGTCAGAACAGTCCGCAATGCTTTTTACAGTTTCAACTCTTGTGATTTCCGCAACTACATTCGTTACTGTGTTCGTGTACGAAAAGCTGAAAAGAAATATGGATTTAACACTTATAATCTTTTTTATTGTATCAACGCTGGCATTTTTGCTGGTGTACCTGATAAAGCTGCCCGTGTTTAATCTTATTTTTATGGTTATTGCCATTATGGCGTCAAACGGTGCGGCAACAATACTTTGGAGTATATACTGCCCGTCTCTCCGTGACACGGGCGTAGTATCAAGTGCAACGGGGTTTCTTGATTTTATGAGCTATATGGCAGCCGCAGTATCATCAACTCTTTTTGCTAACGCGGTATCGGTAATCGGATGGGGAAAACTTATCCTGATATGGGCGGGAATTGTGTTTTGCGGAATTATTGTTTCAATTCCGCGAAAGAGGCGACAATAAATTATAATAAAAAAGTGAGTGCATATCAATTTACACTCACTTTTTTTATTATCTTATTGTGTGTTAACACAACAAGGTTCTCCGAAATTCTCGAATTTTAATTCGTCAGAATTTCGTGAGGCCCTTATTTTATAGAAATTCTTTTGCCGTTTCGCTCTGCCGACTGTGATGCCGCAAGGGCAATCTTAACAGCTTCTGCAGAAGACTCGGGCGTGCACATTTCAACAGGTTTGTTGTTTAAAATACAATGTGTGAAATATTTTATTTCGTTGTAATACGAGTCATTCTTGAGATATGATGTTAAATCTTCTTCATTTCCGTCATGATCAACCTTTACGAAAACTTTCATCTGGTCATTATAATAAATATAGCCTTTTTCAAAGTTTACGCGGCAGGACCTTTTGTTGAACTTATTGTGAAAAAGTGTCCAGTCTGCTTTTGCATTAACGTAAAAACCGTTTTCATACATATAGTTGATTGACATTGAATTAAATCCGCCGTCGGGGAGAGTGGAAAGTGCGGCAGTGCTTACATAGTCAGGCATACCAAAAAGATAATTCATAGTGTCGGCGTCATGAATATGAAGGTCTAAAACTGCACCGCCCGAAAGCTCCTTTTTTGTAAACCAGGCGGTATTTGCATCCTCTGTTCCGTCCTGACGGTTGAATTCCGCACTCATAGGCTTGCCAAGCTCACCGCTTTCGCAGTGTTTTCGCAGAACCTGAGTAACATCGCCAAATCTCACACAATGAGCAATCATCAGAGTTTTGCCGGATTTTTTAGCCGCTGCACTCATTTCATCAGCATCTGCTTTTGTAAGAGCCATAGGCTTTTCGCAAAGTACGTTAAAGCCCGCATTTAAAACTTTTAGTACAATACTCTTGTGTAAAAATGTAGGGACACAGATATCGATAAAGTCAAGCTTGCCGTCTTCTTCTTTGAGAAATCGGTCAACATCAGTATAGGTGCGTGCATTTTCCTTGCCTCTAAGCTTTTCGGGTGAAGTATCGCAATATGCCGCGATTTCGATTTCTGTACCCTCTGAGTTAAGTTGGTTATATGCCGCAATATGGTCTGTTGTGATATTGCCGACACCTAAAATTCCTAATTTTAACATATAAACTCCTTATGAATTTTTTTCAGCAGCCCACTCGTTAAATACAGAAACGTTTTCTTCAATCTGGTCGTGGTCTCTCTGGAAAACGCCCATTGCAGCAAAATCGTTTGGCTTAAGTGATGTAAAGATTGTTTCATAAGTATCTTTGATTAAGCTGCGTCTTTCCTTTTCTTCTGTTTCAACAAGCATCTGACCGCCTGCAAAGATTTTAAATGCGATAATCGGCTTGTCGATTTTCTTAAGTGTTTCAAGCATAACAGGTCTGTCTGCAGGGTCAATAACTCTGCCTTGTTTGCTCTTGCCGGTTAAAAATCCGCTTTCTTCACCCTCGTGGTTTCTTCTTAAGTTATACATACAAGCCATATAGAATTCTGCACCCCAGTTTTCCTTATCGCAAAGCTCGATAAGTTCGGGACGGTGCGAACCAAAACCGATTTTTGTATCAGCCTGTTTGAGGCACTGAAGCATACCGATAATTTCGTGATTTCTGTTGGTTTCAAATCTTACGTCTGTATATGTACCTGAAAGATAGATGCCGATAGGTTCAACGCTCATCATCTGGCGAATGCTTGCCTGTGCAAGCTCGTATGTTGTCATATAAGGTGCGAAGGTCTGGAAAATGAAGTTCATTTTACCGCCGTTGCTTCTGTAGTGCTGCAAAATTCTGATGATGTAAGGGTCTGCAAGAGGAAGCATTGTGTTAATTCCCATTTCTTCCATTTTGTGCATAGCCTCTAAAATTTTGTCTTCTGTATGATAGTTGCGCATATCTGCTCCGGGAATATACTCCGTAATATATGAGTGCCCGTTAAATGGGTTATCACCGCAGATAAGCTTAGAAACTTTATTACCGAAAAAATCTACATATTGCATAAAAACATCTCCTTTTGGATAATTATCTACCTTAATTATATATAAATAAATAAATTACACAAGAAAAATTGTAACTTTTTACAGCAAAATTGTCACGGCAATTTAAGATTTTTTATAAATAATTCGGTAATCGGCTTAAAACCCATTAAAAAAAACCCTCCGAGTGAACTCGGAGGGGAAATTTTTATTGGTTATTTTACAAGAACTAAAATTAATTTTGTAACACTATCCTTAATGTAAACAAAGACATTAGATGCTCCTGTTTTTGAACTTTCATAACCTGCAATTGAATCAATTGTTCCGCTTGTAAGTCTGTCTTCCGAAGATTCGGAAACTTTTGTGTTAAGAATATAGATTTTAGTGCTTGATGTAACGTTTACTGAGTGTTCATCTGCATCACTGAGACTTCCGTCAGATGCAACGTCTGCAGTAACGATGTTTATTAACTCGGTGTCGCGAGCGTAAACCGTACCATAAACTGTTTTATATTTGTTTGATACAGATGAATAAGTGGAATCCGGATTTTTTACAACTCTGCTTGCAGCATCGGAAGGAATATTATCCCAGTCAAATGCGTGTGCAACTTTGCTGATGTATCCTTGGGCGTCAAATTCGATTTTAATAACGTCACCCTTGCGAACGTTTGCAAGAACACCTGAGTCTTCACACTTATATGTTTTTTCAGTACCGCTAACATAGCATTTGATTGTTGTAACAGATGAGCTTTCATCAACAACCTCTTTTGGTGCTTCAGAAACCAGTCCGAAGGTAACGTCAATGTCATCAAGTTTGATAAGACCGTCTTCACCATATACTACAACGATTGCGGGAACCTTTGTAGCAGAAGAATCATAAGCTTCAAAATTGTATGATTTACTGTTTTTGAGCTTTGAATATGTACCTACAGAATATGAAGCTGTATCACTTCTGTCTGTTGGAACAAACAGAATCTTTGTTGAAGAAGAAAGAGTTATATCTGTGCCAAGACGCTTGCTTGTTGAAGAATATTTCTGAGAAGAATATGTCTTTGAAAGCACAAGAGTCTTTGCAGAGTCGCCCGATGTGTGAAGTGTGTAAATGTTATCAATTTTTCCGCTTGAGTTGGTTGTGTACTTAATGAGCTGAGCGTATTGAGTTTCGGTAGCGCCGTCGTCTTGGTTTGTTGCTGAATTTGCAGCATCTAAAGCATCCAAAACAGTGTCATAAGTATACGAGGTTCCGTTTACTTTAATTCTGTCAGCACCATTTAAAGTAACTGATTTGTTATCGGTTGTATAAATCTTAAAACGTGCGTATTCATTTTTTGAAAGTGCATCTGCGTTTATAAGATAACCATATTTCGTTGTAGCTGCAATTGATGTTACAGAAGCAGCAAGAACGGTATTGTTTGAGTCTAAGTAAAGTGTAACCTTGTCACCGACATTCATAGCTTCTGATGGGTTAGCTGTAATGTAATTAATGTATGCATTTGAGAAAGTGTATGTGTTTCCTGAAATTGTAACTTCATTGTAAACAGAGCTCATTGATGTAACATTGCCTGTTACGGTGTTTGATACAATCTCAACGGTGTATGACTGTCTGCCTGTAGGTGACATACTTGCTGAAACTAAAAGAACATCGCCTTTTTTAATCTGATCAAATTCAACCTCGGTGCCTGCTTTTGTAATTTTAATGTCTTTTCCGCTTGTTTTGTCCAAATCAAGTGAACGTGACTGGTCATACGCGTCGTAAACAATGCTTTTCGCAGTGTCTACTGCAGAAACAACATAAACCTCAGTCGAATCAATAATTACAACATCGTAAGCGTCATTGCCGTTGTTGTCAATAAGAGTAATTGAACCTGAAGACGGGCTGAGAGCGGGAGTGATATCAGTAACGTATTTGCCGTTATAAATACCATTCAGATTGCTTGTTTCAAATTCGTATGTTTCATAAACAGTTGTATCTTCAGGATCCGGATAGTACTCAAGCTTAGTAGCATAGAGCTCTTTGATTTGATTTGAGGCAACCGTAACTTCAGAGTTCTTATTTGTAAGTCTTGCTGATACTAAAATGTTATCTATGCCATCATTTTTGTAATAGTAGTTAATCTGCTTGCCGAAATAATCTTTTGCAGATGTTTCGCCCACCTTGAATTTAAGAGTGTAGTCAATCTGAACTTCGTCTTCTTCAATTCCTGAACCATTTGATTTAAGAGCTTTTCCGCTGATACCTGTGATAACACCTGTACCTTCTGTGTATTTGAGTTTTTCAGAAAGAAGGGTACGGTTTGCAGAGCTTTCTGTGTCTGCAAGATTAACTTCCAAAGAGTTTGCAACGAGTTGAGCGATAACCTCACGGCTTGCAGGCTCGGAATATGCAGATTCAGCATTGTTTAAGATGCCGAAGCTTCTTGCAACAGTAAGGTAGCCCAAAGGCCATCCGCCCTGTTCAATGGCTGAAGCTTCATAACCTAAAGTACAAACAATCATTTTAACTGCCTGTTCGTATGTAACATTTTCCTTCGGTCTGAATGAACCATCATCAAAACCTTTGATGATTCCGAGGTCATATGCAATTTTGGTAGCTTTAATGCTCCAGTCCGCACATGTTGACGGGATAACATCAGGGAACGGATAATCTGTAACCGTAACGTTAAGATCGCCTAAGCCGAGCACACGTGTCATAATAACACTGAACTCTTCACGGCTGATGTTAGCCTGAGGTCTGAATGTATCAGAGCCTGCGTCGCCAAGAATAATTCCGAAATCATTGAGTGTGTAAATAGCCTCCCTATACTTGCTGCTGTTTGAAACATCGCTGAAAGTAGTTGTAGCAGCCATAACAGGCATATACATAGCGACCATGGAAAGCGCAAGAATAATGCAAATTATTTTTTTCATAATTTCATCCTTTCTTCACATAAGTAATAATTTTTTGAAAGCTACCTACAGTTTAACAAAAAAAAAACAATATGTCAACTAAAAAAAACGGATTTTTTGTTAAAAAAAACCAATTTAAAGCCATTTTTTGCATTTTTGCCGTGATTTTGTATGCAGACGGCGGACCATAATAAAAATATTGATTTGTAAATATATTTGTGGTATACTAAACTGTATACAAATTTTAAGGGAGATTTTTATGACATATAAAGAATACTTCTGCAACTTAAAAGGTAAAAAAACATATGTAATCGGGGCGGGTGTCAGCAATACTCCGCTTATTAAAATGCTGACAGAAAGTGAAGCTTTGGTTACTGTCTGCGATAAAAAAGAAGATTTGGGAGAGCTTGGAAAAGAGCTTTTGCAATTGGGCGTACAGCTTCATTTGGGCGAAAATTATCTGGAAAATATTGATGCCGACGTTGTTTTCAGAAGTCCGGGCATAAGACCTGATAATCCGGCATTTTTAAAGGCGATTGAAAAAGGTGCGGTTCTTACTTCCGAAATGGAAGTGTTTTTTGAGGTTTGCCCCTGCAAAATCATCGCAGTAACAGGCAGTGACGGAAAAACCACTACAACAACTCTTATTTCAAAATTGCTTGAAGAAGCAGGCTTTAAGGTTCATATTGGCGGGAATATCGGTAAGCCGTTGCTTCCTGATATTGAAAATATAAATGAAAACGATATAGCGGTTCTGGAGCTTTCAAGTTTTCAGCTTTTTTCAATAAAGAAAAGTCCGTCGGTTGCGGTTATAACAAATCTTGAGCCAAACCACCTTGACTGGCATAAAGACTATAAAGAGTATATTGAAGCCAAAAAGAATATTATGCTTTATCAGAGGGAAAATGATATTTTAGTAACGAATGCAGCAAATCCCGATTCGATAGAGGTCGCTAAAGAGACAAAGGGGATTTTGCGTACTTTTTCAAGAAAATGCGATGCACTTTGCCGCCTTGAGGGAAATTATATTGTTTACGGCAGCGAAAAGCTGCTTAATATTAACGATATTGCAATCCCGGGACTTCACAATGTTGAAAACTATATGACGGCGATTTCGGCTGTTTATGATTTTGTGAATAAAGAGGTAATCACGAAGGTTGCAAAAACCTTTGGCGGTGTAAAACACAGAATTGAGTTTGTGAGAGAACTTGACGGGGTAAAATATTATAACGATTCTATTGCGTCAAGCCCCTCGCGTGCTATTGCGGGACTTAATTCTTTTGAACAGAAAATTATAATGATTGCAGGCGGATATGATAAAAAAATCCCCTATGATGTTTTGGGACCCGTTATTTGCCAAAGAGTTAAAAAACTTGTTTTGCTTGGTGCAACTGCCCCCAAAATAAAGCAGGCGGTGACAGAAGCTG
Organism: uncultured Eubacteriales bacterium; assembly: GCA_964492155.1. Taxonomy (GTDB): domain Bacteria; phylum Bacillota; class Clostridia; order RGIG6154; family RGIG6154; genus RGIG2094. The sequence goes on along the minus strand of CAZBJD010000007.1, from coordinate 4,977 downwards.
AAGAGTATAAAGACGGAATGCCTGAAATTAAAGAAGCAACAGATTTGAAAAATGCAGTAGACCTTGCAAAAGAAGGCGCTGTTTCGGGTGATGTTGTAATTCTTTGTCCTGCGTCTGCAAGCTTTGATATGTTCAAAAATTTTGAAGAACGCGGAAATAAATTTAAGGAACTGGTGAACGAGCTTTGAATTTAGATTTGATTAAAACACTTTGCTTAAGCTTTGGCACTTCGGGCAGAGAAAGCAAAATTGCTGAAATCATAAAAGAAAAGATAGAGCCTTTTTGTAAGGTTTGCGAAAAAGACAAATTCGGAAATCTTTTTTGCAGAAAAACTGACGAAAAAGGCTTGTTAAACGTTGTTTTGGATGCCCACACCGATACTGTCGGGCTTGTTGTAAAAGAAGTTTCGGATAACGGATTTTTGAAATTTTCTGCTCTCGGCGGAGTTGACCCGAGGGTTTTGCCGGGACTTGAGGTTGCGGTTCACGGTAAAAAGGATATTCTTGGGGTTATAACCTCAAAACCGCCGCATCTTATGAGCGGTGAGGACAAGAAAAAGGCACCTAAAATTTCTGATATGTTTATAGATACGGGACTTTTAAATGCCGATGAATTTATTTCGGCGGGAGATGTTGTAACGTACCGCCGCAGTCTTGAAAAAATGGGAGATTGCATCACGGGAACTTATCTTGACGACAGAGCCTGCTGCAGTGCAATTATAGAAATTTTTGAAAATCTGAAGGACGTTAAGCTGCCTTTTAACTTGATTGCGTCATTTTCGGTACAGGAGGAACTTGGTCTTTTGGGGGCAAAATCTCAAAATTTAAATCCTGACATAGTAATTGCGTTGGATGTTACCCACGGCGAAACTCCCGATGAAAAAAGCGATTTGGTGTTTAAGTGCGGCAAGGGTGCAGCCATAGGCTGCGGACCGAGCCTGAGCAAAGAGCTTTATGGGCTTATAAAAACTGCGGCGCAAAAGAAAGAACTTGATTTTCAAACAGAGATTTTAGAGGCAAGCTCCGGCACAAATGCCTGGGGTTATCAGATAGCACCCAAGCCGGCAGCATGTGCAGTAGTATCGCTGCCCTTAAGATTTATGCACACACCTGTTGAAACTGCGGCAATAAGCGATTACGATAATATGATTGACATAGTTACGGAATTTTTGAAAAATGCGGACAAAAAGAGTCTTGAAAACATCGTAAACGACCGGATATTGAGGTGAAAAAATGGAATTTTTAAAACAACTTTCTGAAGAATTCGGCACTGCGGGAGATGAAACTTTAATATCTGATATGATTGCGGATATTGCAAAGGAATACTGCTCAAAAATTTTCAAAGACAATATGGGAAATCTTTATTGCTTTAAAGAGGGCGTCGGCGAAAATAAAAAAACCGTGATGCTTTCAAGCCACACCGACGAGGTTGGATTTATTATTTCGTCAGTTACAGATGACGGATTTTTGAAATTTCGTACTGTCGGCGGAATTGATGAAAATGTTATGCTCGCCAAGCGTGTACGAATAGGTAAAAACAGAGTTTTGGGCGTAACCGGTGTGAAGGCGGTGCATCTTTCAACTCCCGAAGAACGTGAAAAAAGAATTTCAGCCGCCGATATGTATATAGATATTGGGGCGAAAACCAAAGAAGATGCGTTAAGCCTCATAAACATCGGTGATTACGCTGTGTTTGATACCAAGTTTGAAGAAATGGGTGATTTGTTGAAGGGCAAAGCCTTTGACGACAGACTTGGCTGCTGTATTTTATGCGAGATTATGAAAAAACGGCATAAAAACGATGTGTGGTATTGCTTTACTGTTCAGGAAGAAATCGGACTTCGCGGAGCGGCGGTTTCATCAAGGAGAATTAAGGCAGATGCTGCCGTTGTCGTTGAGTGCACAACCTGTCTTGATATGCCGGGAGCGGATAAGAACAAATGTTCCACTAAAGTGGGTGACGGTCCTGCACTTACCATAGTTGACCGTACAACCTATGCAAACAGGGATTTAAGGAAAGCACTTGCAGATTGCGGAGGTAATTTTCAATATAAAAATGTTGCCTTAGGAGGAAACGATGCGGGAGCAATCCACCTTAACGATATAAAAACCGCGGCGGTTTCAATCCCTGCGAGATATATTCATTCTCCTGTTTCTGTTGTGTCTGAAAGCGACGTAAGAGAATGTATAAAAATGTTGGATAACTTCTTAAACAAGGAGGAATTTTAATGCTTGATATTTTGTGCCAGTTGCCGTCGCCTTGCGGTAACGAACAAACAGTAAAAAAATATATAAAAACAAAGCTTGACTGTACCGAAGATTCAATAGGAAATCTTATTTTTAACAAAAACGGCGGTAACGAAAAGCTTATGGTTTTTTGTGCAATTGACGAAGATACACTTACTGTTATGTCGATAGACGGCAAGAACGTTTATGTTTCACATCAGGGCGGGCAAAAACTGCCGCTTGGCTCAGTTGTGTCTTTCGGCGGATATATGGGTGTTCTGCAGGCAAAAGACAGCTCAAAGCCAACTGAAGATTTGTATGTTGAAATGTTAAAAGAAGGATTTGAAAATATTGGTGCATCCGGCGTTGTATCGACTGAATATACAACCGAAGATGAAATAATATTCACAAAAGATGCAGCCGATAAAATGGCACTTTCGGCAATGCTTAAATGCGTGAGCGAAGAAACTGATTATGATACAAGTTTTGTTTTCGGTGTACAAAGCAAAAATTATAATAAAGGCGCAATTGTTGCATCACGCGCTATGGAGCCTGATTTTGTGCTTGCATTTGAAAAAACAAAGTCGGAAACTTTGACATACAAAGCTGCGGCAAAGGGATTTATTATCAGCCAAAAAGCAAAAGAAAAAATCGAAAGTATTTTTGACGCTTTGGATATTGAAATTAAACCCGAAGCGGATACCGAAGCTGAAAGTATGGCTGCTGCTTTTGCGGCAGCAAATGTTGCGGTAATAGGTATTCCCGTAAGATTTTGTGATGAAATCAGGCAGGCGGCAGACACTAAATACGAAGAAATGCTGCAAAGAATTATAAAGGCATTTTTAAAAGAAGGAAAATAATATGAACATTATTGAAAAAGCAGAAAAAAAAGTTAAAAGTGCGTTTGAAGAAATTGAAAGAATTGAATGTGTAAATTCCAAAAAGGTTTTGAATGCTTTTCAGAAGTATAATGTAAATGAGGCACATTTTGCTTCAACTACAGGCTATGGATACGACGATTTGGGCAGAGATACTCTGGATAAAATTTTTGCGGAAGTTTTAGGTGCGGAAGATGCTTTGGTGAGGCAGAACATTTCCTGCGGAACGCACGCACTTTCTCTTTGCCTGACTTCGCTTATTAATCCGAATGACCATATTTTGTGCGTTACGGGCAGAATGTATGAAACTCTGGAAGAAACGGTGGGCGTAAGAGGAAATGCAGTTGGCTCATTAAAGGAAATCGGCGTAACATACGAGCAGATTGAGCTTACAAAAGATGGTGATTTTGATTATGACAAAATCGGAAGAGCACTTTTGAAAAAACCTGCAATTGTATGGATGCAACGCTCAAAAGGATATGAGTGGAGAAAATCAATCTGTATATCCGATATGGAAAAGGCAATTAAATTTATAAAAGACCGATGTGATGCGAAAGTTGTTGTTGACAATTGCTATGGTGAATTTGTTGAGGAAAAAGAACCTACAGAGATTGGTGCTGATTTGATGGCAGGTTCTCTGATTAAAAATTTGGGCGGCGGAGTTGCACCTTGCGGCGGTTATGTTGCAGGAACCGCTGAATGTGTCGAAAGAGTTGTCAACAGGCTTTATTGCCCGGGATTGGGAAGAGAATGCGGAGCGTCGCTTGGTATAAATAAAGAGTTTTACAAAGGCCTTTTTATGGCACCCGAAGCGGTTGCAAATGCACTTAAAACTGCGGTTTTAACAAGTGCGGTGTTTGAAGATTTAGGCTACGAGGTTTGTCCCGCTCCGTTTGAGAAAAGAACTGATATTATTCAGGCTGTTAAATTCAATGACCAAGAAAAAATGATAAAATACATTCAGGGTATTCAAAAGGGTTCACCTGTTGATTCAAATGTTGAGCCTCAGCCTTGGGAAATGCCCGGCTACGGCGATAGAGTTATTATGGCAGCAGGTGCTTTTGTTTCGGGGTCTTCCATTGAGCTTTCGGCAGATGCACCGATTAAAGAGCCTTATGTTGCGTTCCAGCAGGGCGGACTTACATATCAATATGGTAAAATCGGGGTAGAAGCAGGCATTAAAAACGCGTTTGGCGAGGTGTAGTCTGAACAATTTTCTTGCAGATTTTATTTACAAAGGAGTTAATAATGAAAAAAGTTAATTTATATACAGATGGTGCTTGCTCGGGCAACCCGGGACCGGGAGGATACGGTGCAATACTTGAGTATGGCGGAAGAAAAAAAGAACTTTCGGGCGGATATGTCGAAACCACCAATAACCGTATGGAATTAATGGCAGTAATCAAAGGGCTGGACGCTTTAAAAGAACCGTGCGAAGTAACCGTTATAAGCGACTCAAAATATGTTGTTGATGCAATAAATAAAGGCTGGGTGTATTCGTGGGAAAGTAACGGCTGGCTTAAAAGCGATAAAAAGCCTGCATCAAATGTTGACCTTTGGGAGTGCCTTTTGGCACTGATGGACGAGCATGAAGTCAATTTTCAATGGATTGAAGGTCATGCCGGACATCCGGAGAACGAAAGATGTGACGCATTGGCGGTTGCAGCAAGTAAAAGCGACGATAAAGAAGAAGATGAAATTTTGTAAAAAATATTGACAAATGCCAAGCATTGTGCTATCATTAACTTTGTTGATATTCCTTTGGAAGTTCAGTCGGCAGAGCATCGGCTGTAACCAACGACTACAACAAAACAATCAGATATTCCTCAATAGCTCAGTCGGTAGAGCATGCGGCTGTTAACCGCAGGGTCGTT